>JBBSCX010000014.1:0-22290 GCA_038249905.1 Burkholderiales bacterium | reverse complement strand
TGCCACCTGCTCGACGCTGGCCCCGATCAGTGCCTTGATCTCGCGCGCCGCCGTGCTCGACCGTTGCGCCAGGTTGCGCACCTCCGCCGCCACGACGGCAAAGCCGCGGCCTTGCTCGCCCGCGCGCGCCGCCTCCACGGCCGCGTTCAGCGCCAGGATGTTGGTCTGGAAGGCGATGCCGTCGATGGTGCCGATGATGTCGGCGATGCGGCGTGAACTGGCGTGGATCTCGCCCATCGTCGAGACCACGGCATTCACGATCTCGCTGCCGCGTTCGGCCTGCGACACCGCCCGGCCCACCAGCGTGTGGGCGCTGGCCGCCGACGCGGCGGTGTGGTCGACCGTGCCGGTGAGGTGTTCTACCGTGCTCGTCGTCTCCTGCAGCCTGCTGGCCGTGAGTTCGGTGCGTTGCGACAGGTCCTGGCTGCCGCTGGCCACTTCGCCCACGGCGGTGCCGATCTGCGTGGTGCTGGCACGCACGGCGGCCAGCGCGTGTTCGATGCGTGCCAGGCCGTCGAGCAGTTGCAGTGTCTGCGGGCGCGGCGCGGCGATGTCGACCCGGCGCAGGTCGATGCTGCCGTCGGCGGCCTGCAGCCGTTGCGCGATCAGCAGCAACTCTTCGCCAACGCGCGCATCGGCGCGCGCGCGCAGCGCCAGCCATACCAGCACGGCCGCCTCCACCACGACGTACAGCGCGTGCTCGACGACCTTCAACAGACCGGGCTCGGTAAAGCACACCGGCCCCCAGCCCCATTGCTGGAAGAAGTTGAAGCTGAAGTGGTGCAGCGCGATGGTGGTGGCCGCGCTCAGCACCGGCACGGCCGATCGATAGACCACCGTCACGGCCAGGAAGGCGAAGACGGCGAAGTGGGCCTCGGCATGACCGCGGGCGACATGGATCATCAGCGCCACCATCGCCATGCCCAATGCGGGCAGGCCGACCTGGCTGGCAATGCCGCCGCGGCTGCCGAAGGCCAGCGCCAGCGCGGCGGCAAGCAGCGCGCTGCCGATACCCAGGGCGAGCAGGACGCCGTCATAGACCACGCCATAGGCGATGGCGCCCGCCAGCAGCGCGCCGATCGAGACCAGCATGATCTGGTCGTTGCCGTCTAGCCTTGGTGTGTGTGGATGGGCGTGTGTCATTGGGAGAGGTTCAGCGAGAAAGTGCGGTGAGGTTTGCGAGGGGCAGACGGTGTGTCGGCAACGAGAGGCGGCGCTCGCGCCACGTCCGCCATGTCCGCCACGAGACGAAAGCGGTTCACCACCTCGCTCAACCGGCCCGCCTGCTCGCGCAGGCTCTCGGCCGCGGCGGCGCTTTGTTCCACCAGGGCGGCGTTCTGCTGCGTCGCCTGGTCCAGCGCGGCCACGGCCTGGTTGACCTGGGCCACGCCGGCGCTCTGTTCGACCGCGGCGGTGCTGATCTCGCCGATGTTGTCGGACACCCGCTGCACGCTGGCGACGATCTCGCCCATCGTGCTGCCGGCCTGCTGCACCAGGCGCGAGCCTTCGCCCACCGTCTGCACGCTGGCGTTGATCAATGTCTTGATCTCGCGCGCCGCCTCGGCGCTGCGCTGCGCCAGGCTGCGCACCTCGCTGGCCACGACCGCAAAGCCGCGACCCAGTTCACCGGCGCGCGCGGCTTCGACTGCGGCATTCAGCGCCAGGATGTTGGTCTGGAAGGCGATGCCGTCGATGGTGCCGATGATGTCGGCGATCTTGCGGCTGCGCGCATGGATGTCGTCCATCGTCGTCACCACCTCGGCCACCACGCTGCCGCCGCGCTTTGCCACATCGCGCGCCGAAGCCGCCATCTGGTTGGCGGTGCGTGCGGCGTCTGCCGTCTGGCCCAGGGTGCCTGACAGCTGCTCCATCGAACTGGCCGTCTGCTGCAGGCTGCCGGCGGTCTGCTCGGTGCGCTGGCTCAGGTCGGCATTGCCGCTGGCGATCTCCTGCGACGCGGTGCGGATGCTGTCGGCCGCCTGGCGCACGGTCAGCATCGACTCGCGCAGCCGCTGCACCATCTCGCCCAGGCTGCGCTGCAAGTCGCCGATCTCGTCGTTGCGGGTGGTTTGCACCTGCAGCGCCAGGTTGCCGCCTGCCACCTCGGCGGCGGCCTCGGCGGCGCGGCGCAGGTCGACCACGATGCGCCGTTGCGCCACCCAGGCGCCGCCCAGCGCCGCCAGCGTCGCCGCCAGCCCCAGCCCGCCCAGCAGCAAGGTGACGAGCAAGGCGCGCTGCTCGGCCGCCGCGCGGCGCTCGGCCTGCATCGCATTGCGCCGGTCCACCGCCTGGCCCATGGTCTGGGCCAGTTGATCGAAGGTGGCATCGGCGGCCTTCATCGAGGCCACGCCCATCTCCACCGCCACCTCGGTCAACTCGATCGCCTTGTCGGCCTGGGTGCGGAACTTCTCCACCAGCGTTGCCGCGGCGCCGATGTGCTGGCCCAGTTCTTCGTCGCCCGCGGCGTGGCCGGCCAGCGTCGCGATCTGCGCCTGCACGGCGTCCAGCTGCGTGCCCAGCCCGGTGCGAAAGGCATTGATCTGATCGGCGCTGAGCGAAACCATCAGCGCCTGCGCCTTGTAGACGCTGGCATGGGCGTCGGACAGCGCACGCTGCACTTCACCGACGCGCCTGACGTTGTCCAGGTCGGTGGCGGCCTCGGTCTGTGCCGCGGCATGGTCGTGGCGGGTGACGATGGTGTTGACCGCGCCCGTGCCCAGGGCGACAAGGGCGGTGATCAACGGGGCGGCAAGCAGTTTCGCGGCCAGTTTCATGGGTTCAGTCTCGGGCGAGCGGGCGGCTGAAGTTCAGGGGTAGACGCCGCCGCAGACCGCGGTCTCGTTCAGCTTCTCGCAATACATGACCTTGGGTTCGATCTTCTTGCTCACCGGGTTGGTGAACTTGTATTCCTGCCAGGCACCGGCGGGCTTGGCACTGACCATCGCCACACGTTCCTTGACGAAGTACTTGCCGTCGATGTCGGTCAACTCGATCAGGTCGCGGCCGATCTGCTTGGCGTTGGCGCCATGGGCCAGGCACTTGCCGTCCAGGCCGTAGACGACGAGGTAGAGGTCGCGGTCGACAAAGGCGCCCTTGCTGTCGCTGACGGCGGCATAGCCCTTGTCGATGCCATTGGCCTTGATGTAGGCCAGGCCCTTCTTCACCATCGCCACGGCGTCGGCTTTGGTGGCATCGGCCCACACCGGGGGGGTGCAAAGGGCCAGCGTGGCGGCGAGAGTGACGGTGGCGAGGCCGGGTTTGAGGTGATTCATGGGGGGTCTCCGTGGCGGGTCTTGGGGTTCGTGGGGGGTGCGGGCACGCCGCGCGGCATGGGCACAGTCCTTGACCCGTTTTCGACCGGGATGTCCTCGGGCTTGAGCGCGCGACGCGCCGATCCCCAAACGAAAAACGCGCCAGCGGCAGAAGCCGTGGCGCGTTGAGGTGCAGTGCGGTGCGGTGTGCCTGCCGGCGGCAAGGCCGGCGGTGCCCGGGTGGCGTTCAGTTCGCGATCAGCCCCATCTCGGCGCTGCTCATCAGGCCCTCGATGTCCATCAGGATCAGCATGCGCATGGCTTCGCCGTTCTTCACCGTGCCGATGCCGGTGATGAAGTCGGCGTCGATGCTGGAGCTCAGTTCCGGCGCGGGCTTGATCTGCTCGCTCGTCAGCTCCATCACGTCGGACACCGAATCGACGACCGCGCCGATCACGCGTCCGCGCACGTTCAGCACGATGACGACGGTGAAGTCGGTGTATTCCACTTTCTCGCAGCCCAGCTTCAGGCGCAGGTCGATGATGGGGACGATGACGCCGCGCAGGTTGACCACGCCCTTGATGAAAGCCGGCGCGTTGGCGATGCGGGTAGGTGGCTCATAGCTGCGGATTTCCTGCACGCGCAGGATGTCGATGCCGTATTCCTCTTCGCCCAGACGGAAGGTGAGGAATTCGCCACTCTGGGCCGCCGCACGGTGGGCGGCGCCGGCAATGGCGCGTTGGGCTTCGTGGCGTGCTACGACGGTGGCTTCGGTGATCATGTCCATGGCGGGGTCCTCGGCGGGGCGGGCTGTAGGCGGTTTATCGGCTGCGGCGCGGCCGACTTGAGGGCGTCAGAAGCTTTCCCACTCGTCCTGACCACCCACGCTGGCGGCGCTGGGGGGGGACGAGGCGCTGGGGGCCGCCGCGGGCGTGGCCGTGCCGGTGGGCCGCGTTTTTGCGTTGACGGGTGCGTTGACGGGGGGCCTGGCCGGTGCAGCGGGTCGCGAGGGCTGACGCGCCGACTGCGCCGCATGTCTCACCACTTGCGCCGCCTGCACTGCTTGCGCCGAACTCGTGCGCGGCGCCGTCGGGCCGGCGCCGAATGCGACATCGTCCATGCCGGCGACGCGGAAGGTGCCGACCACGCCCGTCAGGCGGTGCGACTGCTCGGCCAGGCTCTGCGCCGCGGCCGCACTCTCTTCCACCAGCGCGGCGTTCTGCTGCGTCATCTGGTCAAGCTGCGCCACGGCCTCGTTGACTTGCCGCAGGCCGGTGCTCTGCTCGGACGTGGCGGCGCTGATCTCGCCGATGATGTCCGACACCCGCTGCACGCCGGCCACGATCTCGCCCATGGTGCTGCCCGCGTCGCCGACCAGGCGCGTGCCGGCTTCGACACGTTCGACGCTGGCGCCGATCAGGGTCTTGATCTCGCGTGCGGCCTCGGCACTGCGCTGGGCCAGGCTGCGCACTTCGCCGGCCACGACCGCAAAGCCGCGGCCCTGCTCGCCGGCCCGCGCTGCTTCGACCGCGGCGTTCAGCGCCAGGATGTTGGTCTGGAAGGCGATGCCGTCGATGGTGCCGATGATGTCGGCGATCTTCTTGCTGCTGGTGTTGATGTCCTGCATCGTCGCCACCACCTGCGCCACCACTTCGCCGCCGCGCTGTGCCGCGCCGCTGGCCGACGCCGCCAACTGGTTGGCGGTGCGTGCCGAGTCTGCCGTCTGGCCCACCGTGCCGGTCAGCTGCTCCAGGCTGCTGGCGGCCTGCTGCAGGTTGCTGGCGGTCTGCTCGGTGCGACCCGACAGGTCCTGGTTGCCGCTGGCGATCTGCGAACTGGCGGTGGCGATCGAATCGCTGCTGCTGCGCACCTCGGCCACCAGCTTGCTCAGCACCTGCTGCATGCGCCCCAGCGAACGCTGCATCTCGGCCATCTCGTCGCGGCCCTCGGCCTGCACGCTCTCGGTCATGTCGCCGCCAGCGATGCGTTCGGTGGCGGCGGTGGTCAGCGCCAGCGGGCGGGTGATGGACAGCGTGACGCGCCAGCCGAACACCGCCGCGGTCACCGTTGCCACCGCGGCCAGCGCCAGCAGCAGCATTTCGGTGCCGCGCACATCGGCCTCGATCGCAGCGTTGGCGGCCGCAACCCGCTCGTTCTGGTAGCTCGCCACGGCCTCGATCGCTGCCATGTAAGCCTCGGCGCCGGGCAGCATGCGGGCATTCAGTGCCGCCTGCGCGGCCTCGATGCGGTCGGCCTTGATCTCGACCAGCACCGCCTTTCGTGCGGTCATGTAGACGTCGCGATGCTCGACGATGGTCGCCAGCAGGGCCTTGCCCTTGGCGCTGTCGACCACGGCCGTGAGATCTTGCTGCAATTTGTTGATGGCCTCGCTGGTGGTCTGGATCTGCGGCGCGAAGAAGGACTCGACCTCGTCGTTGCCGCCCGACTTGGCGATCGCCAGCACGCGGCTCGAATTCAGTTGCGCATGGGCATTCCATTGCTCGGCCATCGCGGCGCGGCGCTGCAGTTCCAGCAGCTGGGCGCTGTCGGTTTTCAGGCCCTCCAGGCGCAGCGTGGTGATGGCGCTGATGATGAACATCAGGCCGATGACGACGCCGAAGCCCAGCGCCAGGCGCGGGCCGATCTTGAGCTGATTGAGTCGCATGGTGTTGAACTCTGTCCTTGTTTGTGCCGCCCGGATCAGGCGGCGTGGCTGGCCGGCAGCCGGAAGGCGGCCACGGTCTCGGTCAGGCGCTGGGCCTGGGACTTCAGCGACTCGGCCGCGGCAGCGGACTGCTCCACCAGGGCGGCGTTCTGCTGCGTCATCTGGTCGAGTTCACCCACGGCCTGGTTGACCTGGCCGATGCCGTTGCTCTGCTCGGCGGCGCTGGCGGTGATCTCGCCGACGATGCGCGTCACGCGCTGCACGCTGGCGACGATCTGCGCCATCGTCGCGCCGGCATCGCGCACCTGGCGCGCGCCCGAGTCCACCCGTTCGACGCTGGCGCCGATCAGGCCCTTGATCTCGCGCGCGGCGCCGGCACTGCGCTGGGCCAGGCTGCGCACCTCGGCGGCCACCACCGCAAAGCCTCGGCCCTGCTCGCCGGCCCGCGCTGCTTCCACCGCGGCGTTCAGCGCCAGGATGTTGGTCTGGAAGGCGATGCCGTCGATGGTGCCGATGATGTCGGCGATCTTCTTGCTGCTGGCGTCGATCTCGCCCATGGTGCTGACCACGCCGGCCACGGCCGTGCCGCCCTGCTGCGCCACCTGCGTGGCCTCGGCCGCGAGCTGCTGCGCCTGTCTTGCGGCGTCTGCGCTGTGCTGCACGCTGCCGGTGATCTGCGCCATCGAGCTGGCCGTCTGCTGCAGGCTGCCGGCGGTGACTTCGGTGCGGCGGCTGAGGTCGTTGTTGCCGCTGGCCACCTCGGCGCTGGCCACGGCGATGCTGTCGGCCGTGTGCCGCACCTCGCCCACCACGCGCTGCAGCGAGGCCTGCATCTGACCCAGCGCGCGCAGCAGTTCGGCGGTCTCGTCGGCGCCCTCGGCGGCGATGGGTTGCGTCAGGTCTCCGGCAGCGATCGCCAGCGCCGCGGCGCGGGCCTGATGGATGGGAGCGGTGATGGAGCGTGAATTCAGCAGGGTCAGCGGCACCACGGTCACCAGCATCAGGCCCAGAGCGCCGCCGAACGACCACAGCACGGCCTGCATCGTGCGATCCGACGCGGCCGTGGTGGCCTCGGCCTCGGCAGTGACGTTGGCGTCGATCTTGTCCACCGTCTCGGTCACCCGCAGCACATGCTGGCGGGCGCGGCTGAACTGGCGGTCCACCACGCCGGCGTTGTCGTAGCCCGCGGCCTCGACCTGGCTCAGCACCGGCTGCAGTGCGGACTCGTAGGCTTGCAGCTTTTCGATGGCGTCGTGCGCCAGCGCGTTGTCCGCGTCGTCTTCGGCGCCGACCAGGCCCTGCAAGGCCTTGCCGGTGGCGGCGATGCCGGCCTGCCACTGCGTGCGCAACGCCTTCACGGCGTCGGTGTTCTCGTAGTCGATGACCATCTGCTGTTCGTGCAGACGCACCGCCATCAGGTGTTGGCGAACCTCGGCCACGGCGCGTGTCTCGCCCAGGCTGTGGGCCACCATGTGCTGGTTCAGCGCCTGCAACTGCAGGCCGCCGACCACCCCGGTGGCGCCCACCACGGCAAACATCGCCAGCACCATGGCCACGGCCCCCTGCATGCGGGTGCGGATCGTGAATCGGCGCAGTGCGCCTTGCATCGTCGTCAACATGGTCGGGGGGCGGTCAGGGTCAGGAGAATCGGGAAAGAGGTGATCGAAGACGCGAGGGGCGCAGACACCATCAATGGCGCGATTGCCGCACCAGGGCCCCGATGTCCAGGATCAGCGCGACGCGGCCGTCACCCATGATCGTGGCGCCCGAGACGTTGTCGACGCGGCGGTAATTGCTCTCCAGGTTCTTCACCACCACCTGCTGCTGGCCCAGCAGTTCGTCCACCAGCAGGGCCACGCGGCCGCCTTCGGCCTCGACCACGACCATGATGTTGTTGGCCTGGTCGAAGTCGAAACGCGGCACGCCGAACAGGCGCTCCAGGTCGACCACGGGCATGTATTCGTCGCGCACCTCGACCACGCGGCCGCTGCCACCGATGGTCTTGATGGTGTCCTTCTTCACCTGGAAGGACTCGACCACGCTGGCCAGCGGCATGATGTAGACCTCGTCGCCGACGCCCACGCTCATGCCGTCCATGATGGCCAGCGTCAGCGGCAGGCGCACGCGCACCGTCATGCCATGGCCTTCGGCGCTGTCGATCTCGACCGTGCCACCCAGGGCGGTGATGTTCTTCTTCACCACGTCCATGCCGACGCCGCGGCCCGACACGTCGGTGACCTCGTCGGCGGTGCTGAAGCCGGGTGCGAAGATGAGGGCGTAGACCTCGCTGTCGCTCATCGCGTCAGACACGTCCAGGCCGCGTTCGCGGGCCTTGGCCAGCAATTTGGCGCGGTTCAGGCCCTTGCCGTTGTCGCGCACCTCGATGACGATGCTGCCGCCCTGGTGGGTGGCCACCAGCGTGATGGTGCCGGTCTCGGGCTTGCCGCGGGCCGTGCGCTCGGCCGGCAGTTCGATGCCGTGGTCGCAGCTGTTGCGCACCAGGTGCGTCAGCGGGTCGGTGATCTTCTCCACCAGGCCCTTGTCCAGTTCGGTGGCTTCGCCCACCTGCACCAGTTCGACCTTCTTGCCCAGCTTGCCGGCGAGGTCGCGCAACATGCGCGGAAACCGGTTGAAGACCAGGGACATCGGAATCATGCGGATCGACATCACCGCTTCCTGCAGGTCGCGGGTATTGCGCTCGAGGTCGGCCAGGCCGCTGGCCAGTTGCTGGTACAGCGCGGCATCGACGCCTTTGCCGTTTTGCGCCAGCATGGCCTGGGTGATGACGAGTTCGCCCACCAGGTTGATCAACTGGTCGACCTTCTCGACGCTGACACGCAGGGTGCTGCTCTCGGGCGCCGCGGCTGCGGCACGGGCGCCGGCGGCGGGGGCCGGTGCGGCGGGGCCGTTGGGGTGGATGTTCGGCGCCGCCGCCGCCACCGCCGATGGGGCATCGGTCGTGGCCGGTGCGCCCGGGGCGTTGTCGAAGAAGCCGTAGCCGGGGTCGGTGCTGGGCGGCTCGACGGCCGGTGCACCCGGTGCGCCTTCGTGGAAGCCGAAGCCCGGGCCCAGCGGCAACAGCTGGATGTGTTCACGCGCGACGTGAAAACCGAACAGGTCGATGAGGTCGCTGTCGGTGCTGGCGGTGATGAGCTTGAAGCGGCGCACGCCATCGGCCGCACGGCCGGCGTCCAGGGGCTCGATCGTGCCCAGGTCGGTGATTTCCTTGAACAGGTCCACCAGGTTCTCGGCCACCGCCGGGTCGGGCAGCGGGCCGACGCGCAGTTCCAGTTCACGCGCGATGGGGCGCGACACCGGCACCGATGCCGCCGCTGGCGCCGATGTCACCGCAGTTGCAGCAGCCGTCGCGGCCACCGCAGCGACCGGCACGGGCGGCGGCGCCTGGCCCGTGCACATGGCGCGGATAGCGACCAGCAGCGCGCTGGTGTCCAGCGGCGCCGAGCCATCGCCCTGGTGCCGCGCCAGCTGGGCCTTCAATGCGTCGCCGCTTTGCAGCAGCACGTCCACCATGGCCGCAGTGGGCGTCAGTTCGTGGCGGCGCAGCTTGTCCAGCAGCGTCTCCATCTGGTGCGTCAGTTCGGCCACGTCGTTGAAGCCGAAGGTGGCGGCACCGCCCTTGACGCTGTGGGCGCAGCGGAAGATGGCGTTCAGCTCTTCGTCGTCGGCATGCGCCAGATCGAGGTTGAGCAGGCGCTGCTCCATGCTGTCGAGGTTCTCGCCCGCCTCCTCGAAGAAGACCTGGTAGAACTGGCTCAGGTCGATGCCGGCGTTGGCCGAACTGCTGCTGGTGTCGGCCATCAGGCTCTCCTCGTCTTCATGATGTGTACGCCGCGGTTCAACGGATGACCTTGCCGATGACCTCGACCAGCTTGGCCGGGTCGAAGGGCTTGACCAGCCAGCCGGTGGCGCCGGCGGCGCGGCCGGCCTGTTTCATCTGGTCGCTGCTTTCGGTGGTCAGGATCAGGATCGGCGTGTTCTTGAACTTCGGCGTCTCGCGCAACTTCTTCGTCAGCCCGATGCCGTCCATGCGCGGCATGTTCTGGTCGGTCAGCACGAGGTCGAAGTCGGCCTTGCTGGCCTTCTCCCAGGCGTCCTGGCCGTCGACCGCGTCGACGACGTTGAAGCCTGCATTCCTGAGCGTGAACGACACCATCTGCCGCATGGAAGCGCTGTCGTCGACAGCAAGGATCGAGTGCATGAAAAGGTCTCCGGGATGGGGTGCAAGTCGGCGGGCGGGGCGCGTGTCAGAACAGCTCGATCGAGCCGGCGTCCATCTCGTCCTGGGTGACGGGGTTGGGGCGCAGCGGGGCCGGCTCGACCACGCCTTCGTCCTCGTCGTCGCCAAAGGTATCGCGGGCGATGCGGTCGGCGCAGCTGCGCAGGCGCTGGCCCGTGTGCGCCACCAACTGCGAGGCCATGTCCTGAAACTGCATCGCGGTGATGGCGCCGGCCAGGTGGGCCAGGGCCTGCTGCAGGGCCTGCGGGTGGCTGGCGGCGGCGGCTGACACGGCATGGGCTGCGTCATCGCCAGCGTCACTCGCGCCATCGCGCAGCAGCGGCTGCAGCGCCTGGTTGGCGCCGTAAAAGTGGGCCATCAGCGCGGCGCTGGCGTCGGCCAGCAGGCGCTGCAGGCGGTCCAGGTCGTTGCCGGCGACCAGCAGGTGGTCCTGCAATTCGGCCGCGGCCCACATGGGCAGCACGCTGCCGGGGGGCGGTGCGGACGTGTCCTGCAGTTGCATGGTGTTTTCGGGCTCTGGAAGGTCTTGTGACGCGCTGTGCCGGCCGCGGGCGGCTGCAGACACAGGCTGTGTTCGGGATTTTCGGCAGCACCCCCCCCGACATTGAGCGAAACATGCGGGCTTTCGCCGCACTGTTCGCTGCGCTGTTCGTCGCGTGTTCGCCAAGTTGGGCGCAGGCCGCTGCCGCCTCGGCCTTTGCCATACTCAAGTGCATGACTGTGTCCGTGGCCCCCGCCCCCGCCGCCCCCGCCCCGGCGCCGGTGCGTGTGCGTGTGCTGCACCTGGAGGACGCCGAGCCCGACCACGCCCTGGCCTTGGCGCACCTGCGACGCGCGGGCCTGGTGGTGCAGACGCGGCGGGTGGAGACGCGGGCCGAGTTCGTGGCCGCACTCGACGAGCCCTGGGACGTGGTGCTGTCGGACTATCACCTGCCGGGCTTCACCGGTCTGGACGCGCTGGCGCTGGTGCGCGCGCGCGCCGCGACGGGTGCCGGCCACCTGCCCTTCATCCTGGTGTCGGGCCAGATCGGCGAGGACACCGCCGTCGAAGCGATGCGCAACGGCGCCGCCGACTACCTGCTGAAAGCCAACCTGTCGCGCCTGGCGCCCGCCGTCGAACATGCCATCGCCGCGGCCGAGAGCCGCCGCGCGCGCGGCGCCGCCGACGCCGAACTGAAGGCCTCGCGCAGGCGGCTGTCAGAGCTGGCGCAGCACCTGCAGACCAGTGTCGAGGCCGAGCGCCATGCCATCGCGCGCGAGATCCACGACGACGTCGGCGGGTCGTTGACGGCGCTGAAGTTCGACCTCGACTGGATCCGCAAGCGCAGCCCCGACGCGGCCGTGCAGCAGCGGGTGCTGTCGGCGCTGGAGACGGTGACGCACGCCATCGGCGCCAGCCAGCGCATCATGCAGAACCTGCGCCCGGCCATCCTGGAGCAGGGCCTGGTGGCGGCATTGCAGTGGATGACCCGCACCTTCGAGAAGCGCACCGGCATCGAATGTGACTGCCGCGCCAGCGCCGCGCTGCAGCACACCCCGTTGCCGCCGGGTGTGGCCCTGGTGGCCTACCGCACGGCGCAAGAGGCGCTGACGAACATCAGCAAGCACGCCAGCGCGACGCAGGTGGTGCTGGACCTGTCGGCCAGCGGCCACGTGCTGAGCCTGGAGGTGTCGGACAACGGCCGCGGCCTGGGCCCGGCCGATCTGGCCAAGGCGCACAGCTTCGGCATCCGCGGCCTGCACGAGCGGGCGTCGACGGTGGGCGGCTGGGTCGACCTGAGCAGCAGCCAGCGTCCCGGCGGCGGCACCTCGCTGATCCTGTCGGTGCCGCTCAACGCCGCGCCCACCGGCCGCGCGCAGCCGCCGCACGGCGCCGACGCCGGCCCCGACGTTGGCAACGACGCTGGCAACGACGCCCGGGCCGAGGACGACGAGGCTTCGGTCTGGGGCACCCGTTGATGGGCCAGCTCCGGGACCCGGCCAGAGCGGCCCGCAGGCCAACCCCACAAGCTCAGGACGGCCCACTGCCATGATCGAAGTCATCCTCTGCGACGACCATGCATTGATCCGCCGCGGCATCCGCGACACGCTGTCCGATGCGTCGGACATCCGCGTCGTCGGCGAGGCCGGCGACTACGGCGAGTTGCGATCGCTGCTGCGCACGCTGGAGGTCCGCGCCGCCGAAGCGCGCGCCCGCGACGGCACGGCAGACAGCCGGCGTCCGCTGTGCGACGTGCTGGTGCTGGACATCAACCTGCCTGGGCGCAGCGGGCTGGACGTGCTGCACGTGCTGAAGGACGAGGGCGCGGCGATCAAGGTGCTGGTGGTCAGCATGTACCCCGAGGACCAGTACGCCATCCGCGCATTGCGCGCCGGTGCCTACGGCTATGTCAACAAGGGCGGCGACCCGCAACTGATCGTGCAGGCCGTGCGCACGGTGGCGCAGGGGCGCAAGTACGTGACGCCAGAGATTGCGCAAATGCTGGTGGACAGCCTGACCGCGCCGGCGGTGGAAAGCCTGCACAGCACCTTGAGCGACCGCGAACTGCAGACGCTGACATTGATCGCCAGCGGCAAGCGCCTGGCCGACATCGCCGAGGCCCTGACGCTGAGCCCGAAGACGGTGTCGGTCTACCGCGCCCGCGTGCTGGAAAAATTGCAACTGTCGAACAACGCCGAATTGACGGTCTACGCCATCCGCAACGGGCTGGTGGGGCAGTGAAGCTTGTAGCGCACTTCCGAGATTCGGGCTGTATATTCGTACATGCTTTTCTCTGATCGGTTCAGCCATGCCCTATGACCTCACCGAAGCGCAGCGTGACCGCTACCGCGAGACCTCGCAGCGTTCTCAGCGCCGTAAACAGCTGCTGACAGCGGGCATCACTGCCTGCTCGGATGCGGCTGTTCCGTCCGGCCGGCTCGATCCGAACGATCTGATGCCCGCGGTGGTCCCACATGGGCTGACCGCGCTGTCCCTGTTTGCCGGAGGCGGCGGTCTTGATGTCGGTTTCGAGCGGGCCGGCTACTCGCATGCAGCATCGTTTGAAATCCTCGACATCTGTGGTCAGACGCTGCGTTCCAACCGGCCTCGCTGGCGCGTCGAGGCCGGCATGGAAGCCGGTGACGTGCAAGGTGCAAGCTTTACGCCGTTTCGGGGCGTCGATGTGGTTCACGGCGGGCCCCCCTGTCAGCCCTTCTCTACTGCAGGCAAGCAGCGCGGAGCGAGTGACGAGCGCAACATGTGGCCTGACTTCGTGCGCTGCGTGTTGCAGTCGCGCCCTCGGGCTTTCGTTGCCGAGAACGTTCCGGGCATGCTCGATCGCAAGTTCGAGTCCTTCGTGCAGGAACATGTCCTGCAGCCGCTGCAGGGACATTACACCGTCTTGAGGTTCAAGCTCTCGGCCGATGACTTCGGCGTGCCGCAGGCAAGAAGGCGGGTCTTCTTCGTCGGTTTTCGTGCGGCCCGGGATGCCGCCCGGTTTCAGCCTCCCACACCGACCCACGGGGCGGAAGGCGGACTCTTCGGCCCCATGCTTCCGCGCAACACGGCGAGGCAGAGTCTGGGCCTGCCGGACATCGGGTACGACGCCGTCGCGCCGACGCTCCGGTCGGGGTTCACGGGGCCTCGAAAGACCACCGGTGTGCTCAACAGCAAGGCCTCTCTGGCTGCTTGGGCAAAGCTGGAGCTTTGGCCCAATGGCGTGCAAGCGTCGCAGGCGCTGGCTGATGCATTCACGCCCGAGAACGGCCACCGGCGGCTGACGGTGGCGGACTGCGCACTTGTGCAGGGCTTCCCGTCCGATTGGCAGCTTGCCGGTGCGGTTTACCAGGCGCTCGGCCAGATCGGCAACAGCGTCTGCCCGCCTGTCGGCTACGTGGCAGCCCTGGCTGTGGCGCGCGCGCTGGGGAGCGTCGATTGACCGTACAGGACGACGAACGAGAGCGGGAGCTGGTTCGCCTGTTCAATCTCGAGTGGGATCCTGGGCACCAGCGAAGCGGCGTCGACGCGCTGTTGAGGTTGAAGCATGGAGGAGTTGACCGGGTCATCGAGGTCGAAGTCAAGTCGACGACCAAGGACACCGTTTCGACCGCACGGGACGTGGGCATGGACCACGTGCGGCGTTGGCGTACAAAGTTGTTCGTGATCGGTTTCTACAGCCGCGAAGCGCGGCGCCCGGAGTTGCGCCGCTCGCTGTGTCTCACGCCGGTCGACATGGCGGATTGGATCGACGGCATTGCCGCCAAGGCGGAGCTTGATCACCGGATCGCGCAGCGGGCTCGTGCTGCCCTCGGCATTGGCGACCTGCATGCCGTCTGCGGCGAAATGCCCACCTATCCGATGAGCGTGGCAAAAGATGTTCTTCGCCAGCAACGGTCGGCACAGCAGTATGCGAACGCTGCCGACATGATCGGCCCGGGCGGTCAGCCGGCGTTTTCTCCGGCTGCGATGCTCGAGATCCTGCGGGAACGGGCGCTGTATATCGCACAGCGCGGCGCGACCCTGAACAACCCCCACATCACCAGTCGGCACCTGGCCCGCTTCGCAGGTACGAATCGGGAGGTCAGCACGGATTGGGCGGCGCGCATCCGCGCGATTGCAGCCGAGTGGCTGGACGCCTCGGCCAGGTCTACCGGGGCTGCCTCGTGAAGCGCTTGCCGTCGCGTTTGACCGGCCGGATCGGCCATTCAAGGTATGGCGTGCTGCCGCAGCGCACCTCGGTTGGCAGCCAAGCGAGATCGGGCTCGATGACGTCGCGCAGGCCGCACTCCCAGATGTCGATGACCCGCCAACCCAGGGCCATCAGGTTGCAGCGTGCCGCGGCATCTCTGACAGCGTTGCAGCGGAATTTTTCGGCCCAGAAGTGAGGTCTCGTCGTCGGAAGGGGTGCGTAGTCGCATCCAATGTGGTGGTGCCAGAAACAGCCGTTGACGAAGATGCACACGTGATGACGAGGCAACACCACATCGGGACGCCCGGGCAGCCGCGCCACATGCAACCGGTACCGGAGACCGGCCGCGTGCAGGCAGCGTCGGATCGTCAGCTCCGGCTGGGTGTTCCTCCCCTTGATGCCGGCCATCCAGCGCGACCGGGTTGGGCCATCCACGAAGTCAACCATCGTCGAATTCTGGGGCGGAAGCACCACCACACTCGTTGCGCCGCATCAGGCCGGAAGTACCAGGGGGATCGACCGGCGTCTGCCGGGTTCGGTCCTGCTGCAGACCACGTTCGAAGTGACGCCATGGGCATGCGCCCCAGACGCCGTTCAACTTGCGAACGTTTTTTCATCGGAGTCGCTGGCGACCGCAACGGGCTGGTAGGGCAGTGAACGACCGCGGCGGCCGCGGCACGGGCGGCGCCAGCGAAGGCGCGGCGTCGCTGGACGACGCACAGGCCGCACGCACCGCCGGGCGCGACCTGCTGTCATTGCTGCTGATGGACAGCCGCAACCATCTGCTGCGACTGCTGGCCGCTGACGAGTCGCCCGCCGCGCTGCGCCTGGCGGTGCAGGCCGGCTGGCATGCCGAGCATTGGGTGGCCTGCCATGTGCAGCGCAGCCGCGGCGAGACCGCCGACCCGCAGGGCCCGCGCCTGGCCTCGATCGAACCGCACATCGATGCCTGGCGCCGCGGCGCCGAGACGCCCACGGCCGAGCATCTGCGGGCTTACCTGGCGCAGACGCTGGAGACGACGCTGGACCTGCTGGCGCATGCCGAGGACAGCGACACGGGCCTGCATGTCTGGCGCCTGGCGCTGGCTTTCGAGGACCGGTGCGGCGAGGCGCTGGCGCTGCAATGGCTGCAGGCGGACGCCGCGCCAGCCCAGCCATCGCCGCTCTTCGACAGTGCCCCGCTGGCGCGGCCAGAGCGTGCGCCGCTGTGGCTCCCGGCACAACACTGGGCGCTGGGTTCGGCGCTGGGTTCGGCGAATGGCGGTTTTGTGCCCGGCAACGAACGCTGGGCGCACGACGTGGCGCTGCCCGACTTCGAGATCGACGCCCAGCCCGTCAACTGGGCACAGTTTGCGGAGTTTGCCCAGGACGGTGGCTACGACCGCCGTGAATGCTGGTCCGACGTCGGCTGGGCCTGGCAGCAGTCCAGCGGCCGTCGGGCACCGAATGGCGTGGCGCAATGGCGCGGCGGCGTGCTGCTGCAGCGCGGCGGGCGTTTGTGGCGCGCGCCCGGGGCGCAGCCGGCCACGGGGCTGTCGCGGCACGAGGCCGAGGCCTGGTGCCGCTGGGCTGGGCGCCGCCTGCCCACCGAGCCCGAGTGGGAGCTGGCAGCCTGCACCGCGATGTCGCGCGGCCATGTCTGGGGCGAGGTACTGGAATGGGTGGCCGGCCGTGCCCGCGCCTGGCCCGGCGGCGTCGTGGTGCCCGGCGAGACCGACCCGCTGCCGGCCGAGGCGCTGACGCCCGACAGCACCAGCACCTTGGGCGTGTTGCGCGGTGCGCCCTGGATGTCCCGGCGCCGCTGTCGCCATCCGCGTGCACGGCGCTTCATGGCGCCGGGCCACGATACGATGGCTTCGGGCTTTCGCAGCTGCGCCGCTTGAGGCGGCGCCGTCTTGGCGAGACCCGGCAAGACCTGCCGAGATCCGCCAAGACCTGACAAGACCCATCCAGTCCCGCCCGGTCCCGCCAAGATCCGCGACCCACCCAGACCCGCCACCAGAGCCCCGACCCGCCATGAATGCACCCGACCCGATCGGCCGTTTCGGCAGCGGCCATGCCGTGCGCCGCATCGAGGACCTGAGCCTGCTGCGCGGCGCCGGCCAGTTCACAGACGACGTGCAGCCTGCCGGACAGCTGACGCTGGCCTTCGTGCGCAGCCCCGTGGCGCATGGCCGCATCGGCATCATCGACACCGGCGCGGCGCGTGCGCTGCCAGGCGTGCTGGCGGTGTGGACCGGTGCCGACCTGCAAGCCGCAGGCGTCAAGCCGCTGACCCCCGCGGCCGGCTTCAAGCGCGCTGACGGCCAGGCCATGCAGCCGCCGCCGCGGCTGGCGCTGGCGGTGGGCACGGTGCGCTATGTCGGCGAGGCGCTGGCCATCGTCGTGGCCGAGAGCCCGGCGGCGGCACGGGCTGGCGCCGACGCGGTGGGGTTGGACATCGAGGCCTTGCCGGCGGTGGCCGATGTCGTCGATGCCATCGCCCCCGCGGCGCCGCAGGTGTGGCCGGGTGCGCCGGGCAACGTGCTGGCCGAAGCCCGCCACGGCGACGCGACTGCGGTCGAGGCCGCCTTTGCCGGCGCGGCCCACCGCGTCAGCCTGGACCTCGTCAACCAGCGCCTCGCGCCCAGCCCGATCGAGCCGCGTTCGGTGCTGGCCTGGCCGGAAGATGGACGCCTGTTCGTGCGCCTTTCAAGCCAGATGCCCAGCTCAGTGCGCAACGGCATCGCCGCCACGCTGCCGGGTCTCACGCCCGACAAGGTGCGCGTATTGGTGGGCGATGTCGGCGGCGGCTTCGGCATGAAGACCGGGCTGTATCCCGAAGACGTGGCCGTGGCCTTTGCGGCGCTGACATTGCAGCGGCCGGTGAAGTGGCAGGCCGCACGGGTGGAGGACTTCTTGTCCGCCGTGCACGGCCGCGACCTGACGACCCACGCCGAGATGGCGCTGGATGCACAGGGGCGCGTGCTGGCGCTGCGCGCCGATTCGCTGGCCAACGTCGGCGGTGTGCCGCTGGGTGCGGGCGTGGCCATCCCGCTGCTGATCGGGCCCTGGGTCTCGACCAGCATCTACGACATCCAGGCCGTCGACCTGCGCATCCGCGCCGTGCTGACAAACACCGCAGGCACGGGGGCCTACCGCGGCGCCGGCCGGCCCGAGGCCATCTACATCATCGAGCGGCTGATGGACGCCGCGGCGCATGTGCTGGACCTGGACCCGGCCGAGATCCGCCGCCGCAACATGATCCGGCCCGATCAGTTGCCGTACCGCAACCCGATGGCGCAGACCTACGACAGCGGCGCCTTCGAGAGCCTGCTCGACCAGGGCCTGGCGCTGGCGGACTGGGCTGGCTTCGACGCCCGGGCCGCGGCCTCGAAAGCCGCGGGCCAATTGCGCGGCCGCGGCATCGCCACTTTTCTGGAATGGACCGGCGGCAATGCGCTGGAAGAAAACGTGCAGGTGCGCATCACGGCTGACGGTTATGTGGAGCTGACCAGCGCGACGATGGCGATGGGCCAGGGCATCGCCACCAGTTACGCGCAATTGGCGGTGGACGTGTTCGGCGTGCCGATCGATCGCATCCGCGTGCTGCAGGGCGACACCGACCGCGCGAACGGCTTTGGCAGCGCCGGCAGCCGCAGCCTGTTCACCGGCGGCGCGGCCGTGCGCGTGGCGGCCGAACGCACGGTGGACACCGCACGCGACCTGGCGGCCGAGGCGCTGGAAGCACCGGCCGCCGACATCGAATACGCCGCCGGCCGCTTCACCGTGGCCGGCACCGACCTGTCGGTCGACCTGTTTGCGCTGGCCGGACGCCAGGCGGCGGGCGTGATCCTGGGCGAGGGCGGGGCCAAGGCCGGCGCGCCCACCTGGCCCAACGGCTGCCATGTCTGCGAGGTCGAGATCGACCCCGCCACCGGCGCGGTCGAGGTCGTGGCCTATGCCAGCGTCAACGACATCGGCCGCATCGTCAGCCCGCAGATCGTGCGCGGGCAGATCGAGGGCGGCGCGGTGCAGGGCATCGGGCAGGCGCTGCTGGAGCGCGTGGCCTACGACCGCGACAGCGCGCAATTGCTGAGCGCCAGCTTCATGGACTACGCGATGCCGCATGCCGACGGCTTTCGTGGCTTCAAGACCGCCTTCGATGAAAGCACGCCCTGCCTGACCAACGGCCTGGGTGCCAAGGGCGTGGGCGAGTTGGGCACCATCGGCGCGACACCGGCGGTGGTCAACGCCGTGGTGGATGCCCTGCACCGCGCCGGCCTGGGCCGCGACGCCGAACGGGTGCAGATGCCGCTGACCAGCGAGGTGCTGTGGCGTGCGCTGCAGCGTGACTTCGGCGCGCCGGTGTTCGGCTGAGGCGGTGCTGACGTGAAACGCACTTTTGAATCTCGGGCGGCCAGGGTCGGCGCCGTCGGCCTCGGCCTGGCGAGCGTGCTCGCGCTGCTGGGGGCCTGCAGCGCCGAGCCCGAGGACACGCATCCGCAACGCTGGGTCAGCCAGCGCCAGGCCGTGTTCAAGGACTTCACGCGCACGCTCGAGCCGCTGGGCCTGATGGTGCGCGAACGCAAGCCCTACGACGCGGCCGCGTTCACGGCAGGGGCGCAGTCGATGCAGGCGCTGTCTGGCAAGCCGTGGCCGCTGTTCACGCCCGACAGCAACTACGCGCCGACGCGCGCGCGGCCGGCGGTGTGGGCCGAGCCCGAAGAGTTCCGGCGCGCGCAGGACCATTTCAAGGACACCGTCGCCCGGATGCTGAAGGCGGCGCAGACCGAGGGCGTGACGGCGCAAGAGCTGGAAACACCGGTCAGCGAGGTGCAGCGCGCCTGCAAGGCCTGTCACGACCGCTTCCGCGCCGACCGCGTGGCGCCCTGAACCGGACTTGACGGGCCCGTGCGGCGCGTGAACGGCCCGCGCCTGCGGCCGGCGCCTTCCGCCTTCCAGTCTCAGGCCGGATCCGTGCCCCCAGCCTCGAAGGCCTCCGGTCGCTTGCCCTTGATGGGCGCGTAAAAGCGGCGGATCTGCGCCATGTCGGCATCGACGTCGCCGGTGGGCCTGAACAGCGGGCCGATGCCGCCCACCTTCTTCTCGTAGTCCAGGTACGCCAGCACCACAGGCACCCGGGCCTGCACGGCGATGAAGTAGAAGCCCGTCTTCCAGTGCCGCGTGCGGCCGCGCGTGCCCTCGGGCGCGACGACCAGTTGCAATGCACCGGGCGCAGCCCTCAGCGCCTGCGCCGACGCCGCCACCAGATTGCTGCTGGTCTCGCGGTTGACCTCGATGCCGCCCAGCCAGCGCATCACGCCACCGAAGGGCGCGCGGAAGATGCTGTGCTTGCCCAGCCAGCGGATCTGCAGTCCCAGCGCGAAGGCCATCATCAGCGTGTAGGGCAGGTCCCAGTTGCTGGTGTGCGGCGCGGCGATGATGACGCTGCGCGCGGCCTCAGGCGGCAGTGCACCCTGCACCCTCCAGCCCGTGGCGCGCAAAAACAACCTCGACAGCAGGCACAGCAGCGGGCTGAGAACGGGAGTGGTGAAGAGGGTGCGGGTCATGTCGTCGCGGTCGGGAGGCAGGGGGAAACAGCGCAGGCGCTGAAATCGGGGGCGACGTTTGGGGTGGTGCCGGGCAGAAGTCGGGCAGAAGTCGGCGGGCGATTCTGGCCGCAGCGCGCCCTGGGCTGCGCCGGCCAGTGTGCGAAAGCGCACAGACCACGCATTCCCGGCTCAAGCCTGATGCGCGCTTCAGGCGCGCAGCGCCTCCGAGAGACAACTGCTTGCGCCTCGCCCCGCCTTCGATCGACACCCCTGGCGGTTTGACTGAAGGCACCGAGCCGCGGCCCTCTCCTTCGCCGCCGCCTCCTCCCGAACAGCCGAGCCTGCTGTGGCCCTTGCTGGCCGTGACACTGGCTCTAGGCTGGATCCTGCTGCCCTTCTTCGGCGCCCTGCTTTGGGCCGCCGTGGTCGCGCAGCTGTTCATGCCGGTGCAGCACGCAATGCGGCACCGGCTGGGCGGCCGGCGCACGCTGGCGGCAGCGCTGACGCTGTCGCTGGCGATGGTCATCGTCATCGTGCCCGCGGCCATCATCAGCGGCCTGCTGGCGCACGAGGCGATGCTGGTCTACGACCAGCTGGAGTCCGGTGAATGGGATCCGTCCATGACGCTGCGCCAGCTTTTCAACGCCCTGCCCGAACCCGTGCGCCGCCTGCTCGGCAGCCTGGACGTGTACAACTTTTCCAGCCTGCAGCGGCGCGTGTCGCAGGGCGTGTCGCAAGGCAGCCAGTTCATCGCCGCGCGCGTCTTCGTCATCGGCCAGGACACCTTCGCCTTTGTCGTTGACCTGGCCATCACGTCCTATGTTGCCTTCTTCCTGATCCGCGACGGCGAGGTGCTGGTGCGGCAACTGCGCCGGGCCGTGCCGTTGCCGCGACCGCTGACGGACGAGCTGATCGTCAAGTTCGCGACAGTCGTGCGCGCCACCGTCAGGGGCAACCTGCTGGTGGCCGCCATCCAGGGCGCGCTGGGCGGCTTGGCGTTCTGGTTCCTGGGCGTCGGCGGGGCCTTGCTGTGGGGCGTGTTGATGGCCTTCCTGTCGCTGCTGCCGACGGTGGGTGCGGCCCTGGTGTGGGTGCCAATGGCGCTGTGGCTCTTCGCCACCGATGCGCAGGGCGCTGCCGTGGCGCTGGCGGCCTGGGGCGTGCTGGTGATCGGCCTGGTCGACAACCTGCTGCGGCCCGTGCTGGTGGGCAAGGACACGCGCATGCCGGACGCCGTGGTGATGGTCAGCACCCTGGGCGGCATGTCGGTGTTCGGCCTCAACGGTTTCATCATCGGCCCGACCATCGCCGCCATGTTCATCGCGGTGTGGCACATCCACGTGCAGGCAGGCGCTGCGGACGACTGAGGGGTGCGCTTCAGGTCCGCTTCAGGGTATGTCCGCGGTGTCGCATTTCCTTACAACTGGCCTGTGTCAGTACCTTGAATAGGCTGCGCAAACCCATCCGCCGCTTCGTGGAGCCGTCTATGGCCCCGCTTGTGGCCCCGCTTATGGCCCGTTACTTGCTGAGGTTTTCACCAGACCTGCTGGAGGTCACCTACACAAGGAAAACTATGCGCAAGACCCTATTGACAATTGCCGCGCTGATGCCGTTTACGGCCTTCGCCGTCGAATCCGTCGCCGACTCGACGCTGTTCACGTCCAGCGTGTCGGTAACCGGCGCGACGACCGACATCACCTTCGACCTCGTTGCGTTCAGCGCCGACGGGTTCCAGTTCTCGGATCTGGGCACCTTCACCGGCACCCTGGTCGGCGTATCGGTGAACGCTGTGCTTGATGCGTCGACCCTGGAGACCTATGCCGACGACCTGACGATCTACATCGACCCGCCGCCCCTGAGCCTGGGCGGCCTGCTGCAGGTGGGTGGCTTCTCGAGCCTGGGCGCCGCCGAG
>JBBSCX010000013.1:0-22363 GCA_038249905.1 Burkholderiales bacterium | reverse complement strand
GGGCTGGACCTGAACAACCTGGTCAGCCAGCTGGTGTCGCTGCAGCGACAGCCGTTGCAGCAGATGGACGCCAACGCGCGCAAATTGCAGGGCCAGGTGTCGTCGTACGGGCAGATCAAGAGCCTGTTCAGCGGGCTGCAGGACGCCGCCAACAAGCTCAACAACATCTCGCTGTGGTCGGCCGCCGTGGCTACCAGCAGCAATGCCGCCACAGTCGGCGTGGTGGCAGGCACCAACCCGGCGGTCGGCAGCTACGAGGTCACCGTGCAGAAACTGGCCGGCGGCCAGACGGCCGCATCGGCCGCGGTCTTCGGCGCCGCCACCGACCTCGTCGGCGCCGGCACCTTGACCATCGAGCTCGGCAGCTGGAACGGGGCCGTCAACGACTTCACGGCCAAGACCGGGGCCACGGCGGTCGATGTCAGTATCGCCGCGACCGACACCCTGGCGGATGTGCGCGACAAGATCAATGCCGCCAATGGCGGGGTGCGCGCTTCGCTGGTGACGGACGCCAGCGGCGTGCGCCTGGCGCTGCGCTCGACCGAGACCGGCGCGGCCAACGGCTTTCGCATCGGGTCCAGCGACGCCGACCCCGGCGGCATCGCGCGGCTGGCCTTCGACCCCGAGGCCGGCATCGGTGGCATGGAACTGAAGCAGGCGGCGGTGGATGCACTCGCGACGGTCAATGGCATCGCCATCGTCTCGGCCAGCAACGAACTGGCCGGCGCGATCGAGGGCGCGACGCTTCAACTCAAGGCCGAATCGGCGACCCCGGTGACGCTGGACGTGCGCACCGACACCGAGTCGGTGAAGGCGGCGATGAAGACCTTTGCCGACGCCTACAGTGCCCTGGCGCGCTTCATCACCGACCAGACCAAGTACGACCCGGGCAGCAAGGTGGGCGGCCCGCTGCAGGGCGACAGCTCGGTCGGCGGCATGCAGCAGCAACTGCGCCAGGTGCTGAACACCGTCTCCGGTGCATCGACCAAGTATCCGCGCCTGTCCGACCTGGGCCTGGAGCTGCAACGCGACGGCACCCTCACCATCAACAGCAGCAAGCTCGACGCCGCCGTGGCCGACCTGCCCGAGCTGAAGAAGGCGATGAGCGGCAGCGACACGCTGGACCCCTCGAACAACGGCTTCGCGCGCCGCTATGCCACGCTGGCGCAGCAGGTGCTGGCCGTGGACGGCAGCGTCAGCACGCGCACCGACGGTCTGCGCAAGCGCATCACCTTGATCGACGAAGACAAGCAGCGCCTGAACGACCGCGTCGACCTGTTCCAGCAGCGCCTTGTGGCGCAGTACTCGGCGATGGACGCCAACGTCGCACGCCTGAAGTCGATCAACGACTACGTGACCCAGCAGCTGGCCGCGATGAGCAACAGCAACCGGCGCTGAGCACACAGGCGGCTCGCCGCCTTGGCCGCGCTCTCTGCTGCGCTCTCTGCTGCGGTCGTTGCTGCGGTCGTGCTGCCGCGTCTTGCTTCCCACTTTGCTGCCGTCTTCGCCGCGGGCCGTCAGGGTCTGACCGGCTGCGTCGGGCATGAAGTGAACGTGCGGCCGGCGCCGCATGAACAGCCCCCGACCGACCGGCCGCGCGCGGCTCAAGTCCCCTGCGGGGCGGGCCGATATCAGGCTCACACGTCGCCACATGCGGCCCCACGGATCCCACCCCACCATGTACGCAGGCCAATTCACGCCCCGCCAGCTTCAGCGCCAGACTTTCGGCGCGCTGTACCAGCAGATCGGTGTCGAGACCGCGCTGGGCAGCGCCACCCCGCACCAGCTCGTGTGCATGCTGTTCGACGGCTTCCTCGAGGCCGTGGCACAGGCCCGCGGTGCGATGCGCGACGGCCATGTCGAAATCAAGTGCACAGCCATCGGCCGCGCCGTGCGCATCGTCGAGGAAGGCCTGCGCGCGGGCCTGGACCGCCGCGCCGGCGGCAAGCTGGCGGCCGACCTGGATGAGCTCTACCGCTACCTGTGCATGCGCCTGACGGTGGCCAACCTGCGCAACGACGACCTGGCGCTGCAGGAAGCCGCACGCCTGATGCAGCCGCTGCGCGACGCCTGGCTGGCAATCGCGCCGCAGGCCGACCGGCGCTGAAGCCGGCCGGCATCCAGCGCACGCTGCAGACGCCGCACACGCCGCACAAGCCGCAGACGCCGAACAGGCCCATCAGGCCGCCCTCCCCGCCCTGCCCCACCGCCCCTTCCGTCCCGCCCCGCGCGACCCCGAACCAAGGCCTGCCGATGGACCCGCAACTGTTGACCTACTACGAAGCCATCGAGCGCGCCAGCGCCGACATGCTGGCCGCCGCCCGCACCGGCAACTGGGACGAAGTGGTGCGGCTGGAGGGCGCCTGCGTGCTGCTCATCAGCCAGCTGCAGCATGCCGGCCAGGACGATGTGCGCAGCCCCGCCGCGATCGCGAACGACGCGCGTGCGCTGGAAGCCGCCAAGCTGAAGTCGCGCATCATGCAGCGCATCCTCGTCAACGACGCCGAGATCCGGCATCTCGCCGAGCCCTGGCTGCAAGACCTGGACAACACGCTGTCCGGTCGCCACCCGACGCTGCACTGAGCACGCGGGGCGCAGCATGTTCGAGGACACCCGACCGGCCGATCTGGACGGCAGCGGCCACAGCGATGCCTGGCGTGACTTCCGCGTCACCCACCCTGCCGAGCGCGTGGCCCTGCTGCGCCAACTGCGCGACTGCAACGTGCCGGTGATGCTCAGCGCGCCCGGCGGTGTCGGCCTGGCGACCTGCCTGTGGGCCTACGACAGCGCGCAGGAAAAGCTGAATTTCAGCGCCGACGCCAACGACCCGCGCATGTCCGATCTGGTCGAGGCCGACGAAGTGACGGCCGTGTCCTACCTGGACAGCGTCAAGCTGCAGTTTGAATTGCACGGCCTGGTGCTGGTGCACGGCCACGGTGGCAGTGCACTGCAGTCGGCGTTGCCGCGCGAGATCTACCGCTTCCAGCGCCGCAGTGCCTACCGCGTGCGCCCGCTGGAGCGTCATGCCCCGTTGGCGCGGCTGCGCCATCCCTCGATCCCCGACATGACGCTGGCGCTGCGCGTGCTCGACGTCAGCATCGGCGGCTGTGCGCTGTGGCTGCCGCACGATGTGCCCGAACTGCAGCCCGGCACGCGCATTGCCGAGGTGCAGGTGCAACTCGACGCCGCCACGCAGTTCACCGCGGCGCTGCTGCTGCAGCATGTCAGCGCGACATTGCCAGGCGAACGCGGTGTGCGCCTGGGCTGCGAATGGCAGGCGCTGGGCTCCTCGGCCCACCATGCGCTGCAGCGCTGGATCGACCAGGCGCAGAAGCGCCGTCGCCTGTTGCAGCTGGACTGATGGCCGCGGCCCCTGTCCCGCGCCCGGCCTGCGGGCGGCCCGCCGGCTTCACGCTGGTGGAAGTCGCCACCGTGTGCGCCGTGGTCGGCGTGCTGGCGGCGGTGGCCGTGCCAGGATGGCAGCAGCACCTGGCACAAGGCCGCCGCGCCGATGCCGTGGCAGCACTGACCCTGGTGCAGCAGGCGCAAGAACAGCACCGCAGCGCCCACGGCCTGTATGCGCACGAGCTGTCGGCTCTGCACGGTGTACCCACCGGCGCCACGCCGCAGGGCTTCTACACGCTGGCGCTGCAAAGCACCGGTGCCGAGGCCTACCGCGCCACCGCCCGTCCGAGCGTGGGCAGCCCGCAGCTGCGCGACAGCGCCTGCCCCGAACTGACGCTGGACGTGAACCAGGGCTTTGCACGCCTGGGCCCGCAGCGCCGCTGCTGGAACCGGTGATGGTGCCGCGCCCACCCGCCGGCCCTGCGCAGCCCGAACA
Organism: Burkholderiales bacterium; assembly: GCA_038249905.1. Lineage (GTDB taxonomy): Bacteria > Pseudomonadota > Gammaproteobacteria > Burkholderiales > Burkholderiaceae_C > Rubrivivax. The sequence goes on along the minus strand of JBBSCX010000013.1, from coordinate 18,522 downwards.
GGCGTCCGCCTGGCTGCGCCTGCGCGGACTGACCTTGATCGAACTCGTCATCGCCCTGGCCGTGCTGGCCGTGCTGGGCACGCTGGCGGTGCCGGCCATGGGTTCGATGATGGAACGGCACCGCCTGCGTGCCGTGGCTGAAGCGCTGGTGGCGGATCTGACCGAGGCCCGCTTTCTGGCGGCGCAGGGCAGCGCTCCGGTGCATCTGGAAGCCGCTGACGGCCCGGCCTGGTGTTACGCCGTCGTGCGCCAGCCCGGCTGCGGCTGCGAGCGGCCCCAACCCTGCCAGTTGCAGCAGGTGCGCGCCGCCGACCACCCCGGCATCACCCTGCTGCAGGCCCGTGCGGTGCAGTTTGCGGCCGACGGCACGGCCAGCGCAGGCACCGTGGCCCTGTTCGAGGCCCGCAGCGGGGCACGGCTGCGCGTGGACATGTCCGTGCTGGGTCGGGCGCGCCTGTGCGTGCCACAGGGCCACGCCGCGCGTCCCGGGCCGCCTTCTGCCACCGTCGTGCCGTGTTGACCTGCAGCGATGTCCTCTCCTGCTGAGCCGCTTCCTGGCGAACCCGCACCCGCGGAATGGCACGCGCGCCGCGCGGCGCCGCTGCTGGTCTGGCTGGCGCTGCTGGTGCTGCTGGGCCTGAGCGCCGCGGGTGTGCCGCGCGCGATCGAGGCCCTGACGACGGAGCATCTGCAGCAGGATGCCGAGCACAGCGCCGTGGCTCTGGTGCGGCACATGCAGCGCCATGTGCCGGACCTGGAGTTCGTGTTCGACGGCGAAGGCCCGCCGCCCAGCAACGCACAAGACGCGCTGGCGGCATTGCGCGACAGCGCCGGTCTGCTTGACTTCATGCTGTTCGACGCCCAGGGGCGGCTGACGCTGAGCTCCGAGTCCACCGGCACCCGCCCGCCTGCATTGGCCGCCGCCGATCCGCGCGCGCAGGCGGCGCGCACGGTGGCGCGCGGCGGCCGTGTGCCCACGGTGCTGGTGCAGGCCGAACGACCCGGCCGCCATGCGCCTGGCGACAGCGGCACCGAAACCGGCACCGGCCCCGGTCTGGTCAGCATCAGCCATCTGCCCGTGGTACAGGCCGGTGCCTTGCTTGGCGTCGTGCGGCTGACACTGGACCAGCAGGAACGCGCCCTCGTCACCACCCATTCCTTCGGCCGCGCGGCGCTGCTGACGGGCATGGCACTGTGCCTGCTGATGGCAGCGGGCATGCTGCTTTGGCGCTGGCGGCTGCGACATGTGCGGGCGGCGGAACGCCATGCGCGCTACCTGGCACAGCACGACGCCTTGACGGGCGTGCTCAATCGCAGCACCTTCCGTCGCGAGCTGGGCCAGGCCTGCGCGCGCCCGAACGGCCACACCGGCATGCTGCGCGGCGGCGCCGGCTGCGCCCTGCTGTTGCTGGACATCGACTTCTTCAAGGCCGTCAACGAACAGCGCGGTCTGGCCTTGGGCGACCGCCTGCTGCGCGAGATCGCGCGCCGCTTGCAGGCCGCCGTGCCGCCGCCGCATCTGCTGGCGCGGCTGGGCGGCGACCAGTTCGTGGTGCTGCAGCGCAGTGCCGCCGGCAGCGGCGACACGGCCGCCCTGGCGGGCACCCTGGCCGCGGCGCTGGCCGCGCCCTTCGAGATCGGCGACACGACATTGCGCATCGGTGCCAGCTTCGGCCTCGTGCTGCAGGGCACCGACGGCGACGAGCCCGACACCCTGCTGCAGCGGGCCGAACTGGCACTGCACCGCGCCAAGTCGCAGTGTCGCGGTGCCTGGCGCTTCTATGACGCGGCGCTGGACGGCGAACTGCAGCGCCGGCGCGAGCTGGTGCAGGACCTGCGCGAGGCCGTCGAGAACGACCGCCTGCACCTGCACTTCCAGCCCCTGCACGCCGCTGCCGACGGCAGCCTGCAAGGCTACGAGGCGCTGGCGCGCTGGCCCCACCCGCAGCGCGGCTTCGTGCCGCCGCTGGAGTTCATCGCCCTGGCCGAGGCGCACGGCCTGATCGAGCGCCTGGGCCGCTGGGTGCTGCACAGCGCCTGCCGCGAGGCCGCCATCTGGCCTGCGGGGCTGACGGTGTCGGTCAACGTCTCGCCGGCCCAGTTCGACCGCGACGGCGTGCTGCTGGCCGACGTGCGGTCGGCGCTGGAGGCCTCGGGCCTGGCACCGCAGCGGCTGGAGCTGGAGATCACCGAATCGATGCTGATGGCCGAACCCGAGCAGGGCCAGCGCACCTTGCAGGCCTTGCATCGCAGTGGCGTGCGCATCGCGCTGGACGATTTCGGCGCCGGCTTTTCCAACCTCGGCCTGCTCGGGCGGCTGCCGCTGGACCGCCTGAAGATCGACCGCAGCCTGACCCAGGGCCTGGGCGGCAGCGACCTGAAGGCCGATCTCATCGTGCGCTCCATCGTCAGCATGGCGCGCGACCTCGGCTTGCGCGTCACGGCCGAAGGCGTGGAGACCGAGCAGCAGCGACTGGCCCTGTGCCGCCATCGCTGCGACACCCTGCAGGGCTATCTGCTGGGGCGGCCGCAGCCTGCGGTGCAATTGGCGCACCGCACGGCGCCGACCGGAGCACCCGCCGCGGCCGCCACAGCCGCACCAACGTCAACAGCGACAACAGTGACAACAGCGACAACAGCGTCAACAGCCGTCACGCCAGCCGCGCCCGCGGCGAGCGCAGCCGCCGTTCAGGCAGCAGGTAACGCAACAGCGGCCTGAGCATTTCGGTCTGCCCGCCCTGGCGCAGAAACTGGGCAAAGGCCGCCGCCACCTGAGGCAGGGGGCGTGCTGTCAAGTGCACGGCGTGCCACTCGCGCTCGCTCGGGTTGTTGGGCAGCGGCAGGATCTTCAGCCGCCCCGCGTCCAACTCCAGGATGCAGGTGTGCAGCGACAGGAACGCAGGGCCGAAGCCGGCGGCGCACATCTGCTTGATGGCCTCGTTGCTGGACAACTCGGAGCCCACGCGCAGGCGCAAGCCAACGTCGCGGAACAGACGCTCGATGTGGGTGCGGGTGCCCGAACCGTTTTCGCGCACCAGCATTTGCTCCTCGGCCAGCCGGGCCATGTCCAGCCGTGGCACCGAAAACAACGGATGCTGCGGCGACGCGACGAAAGCCAGCGGGTTCTTGCCGATGGGCACGGAGTCCACGCTCAACTCCGCCGGCGGCCGGCCCATCACGGCCAGATCGATCTGTTGCGTGGCCAAGCTGCGCACGATCTCGTCGCGGTTGCCGACGGTGAGCTTGATCTTCACCTTCGGGTTTTCAGTCACGAACACCACCAGCAGCCGTGGTAGCCAATACTCGGCCGTGGTCACCGCGCCGATGCGCAGGGTGCCCGAAAAGTCGCCCAGGAAAGTCGCCATCTCGTCGCTGGTCTCGTGCCACAGCGCAAACAGGCGGTCGGCATAGGTCAGCAGCATCTCCCCGGCCTGCGTCAGTCGGATACCGCGGCCGGTGCGTGCCACCAGCGCCACACCGGCCGACGATTCCAGACTGCCCAGCTGGATCGACACCGCCGACTGGCTCAGGTGCAGTTCCTCGGCCGCCCTGGACACGCTGCCCAGACGGGCCACGGTGCGGAAGGTCAGCATCTGGCGCATTGACGCGGTCTTGGCGAGGCTCATGTCTCTGATATTAGAAGAACGCCATATCCGCGTCAAAACGTTCAATTTCATTTCGACTCTTCGGCTGCTTACATTCGCGCCGGGGTTCAAGACAAGCCCCTAGGGTTTCCTCGTAAACAACAGGCTGCGATCGTCGACATGCCCATCAGGATTCCAGGCCCCCGGCCATTTTTTGCGGTGCGCCGCGACGTGTCCCCCGGACCCTGTCGCCACGGCCTCTTGCGCGCCGAGCGCACCCGCACCCCCACGCATTTCTCGCCGCCCGTGTCCAGCGCACGGAACGACGAAATCTCGCCGCAGACGTCCTTCTGCGGTGGTGTCTAGAAGCTGGATCTTCAGGAGATCGCACGATGTCAGTTCGCAAAGACAGCAGCAGAAGGAACTTCATGGGCTTGGCCGGCAAGGCCGGGCTGTCCACGTTCATGGCGCAGGCCGTGGGTGTCAATCTGGGCCTGGTGGATGTGGTCGCGGCGCAGGGCGGCAAGCGCGCCGTGACGCCGTTCCGTTTCGCCATGATCAGCGACCCCCACCTGTACAGCGGCAACGACCATGTCTTCGACCGCCAGTTGGAAGACGCGGTCAAGCAGGTCAACGACATGAAGACGCAGCCCGACTTCGTGCTCATCACCGGCGACGTGTCGCACCACGGCGAGTTGGACCAGATTGCCAAGGGCAAGCGCATCCTGAGCAAGCTCAAGGCACCGATCCGCTCGATCCCGGGCGAACACGACTGGTACCTGGACATGGGCGCCGGCTGGCGCGCCGCCTTCGGCAACGAGACCTGGTCGTTCGACCACAAGGGCGTGCATTTCATCGGCATGAACTCCATCCTCGTGCCCGACTTCTGGACCGAGGCCAAGCTCACGCCGGCACAGCGCCGCGACTGGTTCATGCCGCTGAACAGTCCCGTGCCCGGGCTGTGGGGCGTGCACGACAAGCAGCTCGAGTGGCTGGCCAAAGACGTGGCCAATCTCTCGGCCGACGTGCCCGTGGTGGTGTTCACGCACTCGCCGCTGTGGGACTACTACCCGCGCTGGAACTTCCAGGTTTCCGACAGCAAGCAGGTGCGCGACATCCTGGGCAAATTTGTCAACGTGATGGGCTTTCACGGTCACGTGCACCACACCGTGTACAACAAGGTCGGCAACCTCACGTCGATCGGCACCATGTCCACTTCGTGGCCCTGGCCGTATCCCCCGATCGACCTGCCGTATCCGGAGTTTCAGCAGAACCGCGCCGACCCCTCCAACACCTCCGACGGCATGGGCTCGGCCGGCATGGCCTTCGACAGGGACGGTGGCGTCTTCGTGCAGTACCAGCCCTTTGCCGATTCGTTGCCCGCCGGCATCAAGAACGGCTTCAAAGCCTGACAGGAGACACCGTGATGACCACAAGAATCAAGTTGTTCCGTTGGTTGGCTGTGCCTTTCGCCGCCCTGTCGGTACTGGCCCTGGCCACCAATGTCACCGCGCGCGAGCCCTTCACCGCGGCCGAACTGCAAGCCAAGGACGACAAGCTGTACGCCTCGATCAAGCGCGGCTACGACATGTGGTACGGCGCCCGCGCCGACATGGCCAACAACGGTCTGGCCTGCGCCAATTGCCACCCTGACGCGGCGGCAACCAACCCGCAGACCTTCCCGAAGTTCCTGCCCATGTTCAACAAGGTGGTGACCTACCGCGACATGGTCAACTGGTGCATCGAGAACCCGCAGGGCGGCAAGGCACTGGACGTGCGCAGCGATGACATGACCGCGCTGGAGGCCTACTCGTACTACCTGCACCGTGGCGTCAAGATCGACACCGGCCAGGTGATGCGCCAGACCGCGGGCCCGACGCCAAACAATGCCCGTGGTTTCAGAGCCCAGGGTACCGGCATCGGCTTCGACAAGTAAGGCCTGGCCTCCGGACCCGCCACGATGACGGGCCGTTGTCTGCCTTTGTGTATTGCGCTGCTCGGCTTGCCGGGCAGCGCGGTCACACATGCACAGCAGACCTGTGATCGGGCGGGCAACTCGCTGTCGTCGCCCAATTCGCGTTTTGTGGACGAAGGCGATGGCACGGTGACCGACCGCAATACGCAACTGATGTGGATGCGATGCGCGGCCGGTCAGGCCTGGGCCGGCAGCCGCTGCACCGGAGCGGCAACCCTGCACCCCTGGCAGGCCGGACATGCACTGGCGGCGGCGATCAATCACGCGGGCACCCATTTCTTCAACGACTGGCGGGTGCCGAACTTGCGTGAACTCGCCTCCGTGGCCGAACTTCATTGCAATCATCCGCGCATCAACCTCGACATGTTTCCTGCCACCCCCTCGGCGCCCTTCTGGACCAGCAGCGCACGCGTGGCACGCGAACAGGCCGAGGCCTATGTGCTGGACTTCGACGTCGGCGCGGTGGCAGCTGCCGGCAAGGAAGCGTCGCACCACCTGCGGCTGGTGCGCAACGCGCCATGACCACGCCACGCAGTACTTTCGTGGACTCTGCAGCGTCGCCTGCCGAAACGCTGGGGGCCTCGATGGCGGAATCGCTGACCAATTCGCTGGCCGATTCGCGGGCCGCTTCGCTGGCCAATTGTTCGACAGATGTCGGCCGGCGCACGCTGCTGACACAGGGCGGTGTCTGGGCCGCGCTTGCAGCCTGTGGGCTCGGCCAGGCAGCACATGCCGCAACCGGGCCCGAACTGGCTTTCGATGCCACATCGCTCGATGCCGCCTTGCTGGCCATGGGCGGGCATCAGGTGCAAAGCACTCAGATCACACTGAACCTGCCGGAGACCGTCGATGACGGCGCCTTCGTGCCCATCAGCGTCACCAGCCACCTGCCCGGCACGCGCGAGATTTCGATCGTGGTCGAGAAGAACCCCAACCCGCTGGTCGTCCAGTTCACATTGCCGGAGGGCACTGACTCTCAGGTCTCGACCCGGGTGAAGGTGGCCGAGAGTTGTCGCGTGTTTGCTGTCGTGCGCACTGACGAAAATGTCTGGTCGACATCGCGCGCCGTGCAGGTGCAGCGCGGCGGCTGCGGCTGAGGGCCGGACCATGGCCGAGAACATCCGCATTCGCGCCCGCCTCGTCGATCCGCAGGAAACTGGCCTGACGGAAGTGCGCGTATTGATGCTGCACCCGATGGAAACGGGACTGCGCAAGAACGAAGCCGGCGACTTCGTGCCGGCGCACTACATCACGCAGGTGGATGTCCTTCACGGCGACCGCACGGTATTGCAGGCGCGCATGACCCTGGCCGTCTCAAAGGACCCGCTGCTGTCCTTCCGCTTTCGGGGCGGGCGCGCCGGCGACAGCGTCAGCGTGCAATGGACCGACAACCGCGGTCGACAGTTGCGCCACGAAGCCCGCATTGCATGATCGGTTCTGGCTGATCGGTTCAAATTCCTTTCAATTCATTTTCACCCTGCCACATCCTTGTATTCACGGAGACCCAGATGTACCCATCCCCCAACAACCGCCGTGTCTTCATGCTCCGCGTCGTAGGCGTCGGCGTCGGCGTCGGTTCGGCTCTCGCGACCGGCCAGGCCCTCGCGGCCGACCCGGTGTCGACCGAGAAATTGACCGAGACCGATGCGTACGCTCGCTCGATGGGTTTCAAGATCGACACCACGAAGGTGGATGCCAAGCGCTTCACGCGCCACACCACTGAACAGAAGTGCAGCACCTGCCAGTTGTTCTCTGGCAAGGACGGCGACGAATATGGCCCCTGCTCGTTCTTCGGCGGGCGCCTGGTCAACCGCAACGGATGGTGCCGCAATTTCAAGGTGAAGAAAGCGGCGGCCTGAGTCGGCGCCTTCGGCAGACCGTGCGCGGCCCGGGGTCGCGCTTTCGCTGGCGCAATTTGCAGCGTCGGCAGCGCTGGAATGAATGTTATTCCGCTGTGGAATGGGTCTTCTTGCCCCATTGCGATGTCAGCCCGGATTGACATTTACATCTGTCTACATAAGCTGACACTTACAGCGTCACCTGCGGTCGACAACGCTTTTCGTTGTCTCGGTTCGCCACGCTGAGACCGGGGGACACGCATGACCGCAGGACCGAAGACATCGGCACGCACTGCATCCGCGGCGAATGCCGCACTCGACGACGCCCCATACGGCGCAGCGGCATCGGGCCTGCACAGGCGTGTTGGCCGTCGGGCCTGGATCGATTGGAAAGCAAACATGGCGCGGGGCTGCGCCCTGCTGCTTGCGGGCGCAATGCTGCTGGGCCTTGCGGCCTGTGACCAGACCGACACTGTGCAACGCGGCCACCGCGGCACCGGCATGCTGCAGCTGTACGAGGGCAAGACCCTGGCCAAGGTCGCCGACCTGCATGCCGTGCCCGAAGCCGAGCCCAAGGACGCGGCCGAGTACGACGCGCCGACGATCAACCAGACGCACAAGAACGTGCAGGTCCTGACCGATCTGACCGGGCTGGAGTTCTCGCGCCTGATGCAGGCCATGTCAACCTGGGTCGCGCCGGACGAGGGCTGCGAGTTCTGCCACAACCCGAACAACCTCGCATCGGACGAGAAGTACACCAAGGTCGTGTCGCGGCGCATGTTGCAGATGACGCGAGACATCAACACAAACTGGAAGAGCCACGTTGCCGACACCGGCGTCACCTGCTGGACCTGCCACCGCGGCCAGGCCGTTCCCAGCGGCGACTGGTTCGCCAACCCGGGGCAGGCCCAGGCCGGCAGCAACATGATCGGCAACCGCACGGGGCAGAACCGCGCCGGGGTAAAGACGGTGGTCAACGCCTCGCTGCCTTCCGACCCGCTGTCGGCCTACCTCAACGGCGACTACAACATCCGCGTGCAGGGCAACGCGGTGCTGGCCGGCGAGAACCGGCATTCGATCAAGCAGGCCGAATGGAGTTACGGCCTGATGCTGTACATGTCGGACTCGCTGGGCGTGAATTGCACCTACTGCCACAACTCGCGTGCACTGGCGAGCTGGAACGAGAGCTCGCCGCAGCGTGCCGTGGCCTGGTACGGCATACGCATGGTGCGCGAACTGAATGCGGGCTACCTGAACCCGATCGGGCCACTGCTGCCGGCGCACCGCATGAGCCCCGAAGGCGACAACCCCAAGGTCGGCTGCGCCACCTGCCACAAGGGCGCCTACAAGCCGCTGTACGGCGCCAAGCAGGCGGCAGATTACCCTGAGCTGTACGGCGTGATGACACGCTCACCGGAAGAGGCGGCATCGGCCGCCGCGATGCGGCCCACCGATCTGCCGGACATCAACACGACGGAGGCGTTGCCGCCCCTGCAGCGGGTCACGGTGGCGGGTCCGCTCGATGCCGCACCGCAGTTGCTGACCTTGCCGACGCGCTGAGTCGACTCGGCATCGCCGTCCGAATTCGCAGGGTTCACACCTGCATGTTCATGATCTCGGAGTAGGCCGACACCAGCCGGTTTCGCACCGCCAGCACGGCCTGAAAGCCGATCTGCGCCTTCTGCTGCGCGATCATGGTTTCTTCCAGGCTCACGCTGGGATTGCCCAATGTCAGTTCACGCTGCATCCGGCTGGACTGCAGCTGGCTGGCGCTGACCTCGTTCAGCGCCTGGGCCATGGCGGTCTTGAAGCCGCCTTCCACCGGTGCCGCGGCCGTCGGTCCGCCGACGCGCGGCATGCCGTCGGGCCGCAGCCCGGCACGGGCCACAGCCTGCTGGAAGTCGAAGGGTTTGAGGCGGAGATCGTTCATCGCACGGTCCTGGGCAGCGGCGGGTCGACGCCAGTGCCCTGAGGTAGGCCATGGACGGCTCTTGGCCCCAGCGTCTGGTCGCCACTGTAGGCCCCGGCTTGAGCCGGAAAAGGCGCGAGATGGTGCGTCTTGCCCACCCTTCTCGCGCCGCCAACGGCGGCCATGGACCGAACAATGCGCTGTCGGAAGCGCTTGCCTGCCCCAGGTCGCACAGCCCTCCGCCGCGCCGCCCACCAGAGAACCATGGACAACGCCATCGCCTCGACCACTGCTGTTGCACCGCAGACCATCCCGCTGGTGCCTGCGCCCCCCGGCATGGCCGCCCGATGGCAGGCACTGCCCGGCCGCATGCGGCTGCTCGCCGTGCTGGGCATGCTGGCGCTGGTGGCGGTGCTGGTGGCGATGGCCGGCACGGCGCGCGACGGCGACTACCGCATGCTGTTCCCGAACCTGTCGGAAAAGGACGGCGGCCTGATCATCGACAAGCTGACGCAGATGAACGTGCCCTATCGCTTTTCTGAAGGCGGCGGCACCATCCTCGTGCCCGCCAGCCGCGTGCACGAATTGCGCATGAAGCTCACCGCCAGCGGCCTGCCCACCTCCAGCGGAAGCGGCACGGCCGGCTACGAATTGCTGGACAAGAGCAGTTTCGGCCAGACCCAGGGCCAGGAACGCATGAGCATGCAGCGCGCCATCGAAGGCGAATTGACACGCACCATCCAGAGCCTGGCATCGGTGGCCAGTGCCCGTGTGCACCTGGCGCTGCCGAACCAGAACGGTTTCTTCCGCGAGCAGCAGAAGCCCAGTGCCAGCGTGGTGCTGAACCTGCATCCGGGGCGCGTGCTCGACCGCGCCCAGGTGGCCGGCATCGTGCATCTGGTGGCCAGCAGCGTGCCCGAGATGAGTCACAAGGCCATCAGCGTGATCGACGGCACCGGCGCGCTGCTGTCGGGCACCGGCGAGACCGAAGCCCAGGGTCTGGACGCGCGCCAGTTGCAGTACCGCAAGGAGATTGAGACGGCGCACCTGCAGCGTGTGCTGGCGCTGCTGGAACCGGTGGTCGGCCGCGACAACGTGCGCGCCACCGTCACCGCCGACATCGACTTCTCCAAGGTCGAGCAGACGGCCGAAAGCTACCGCCCCAACCAGGGCCCGGACGCCCGCGTGGCGGTGCGCGAGCAGCGCACCGAAGAAAGCACCGAACCCGGCAGCGCCACGCCCGCCGGCATACCCGGTGCCGCCAGCAACCAGCCACCCACGCCCGCCACCGCACCGATCACCGGTCCGGCGCAGGCGCTGCAGGGCGCTCCGGGTGCGACGGCCGGCAGCAACGCCGCGCGCCGCGAGGCCGCCACGCGCTTCGAGGTCGACAAGACCGTCACCTGGACGCAGAACGCGGTGGGCAACGTGCGCCGCCTGAGTGCGGCGGTGGTCGTCAACCACCGCATGAGCACCGATCCCAAGGGCAAGGCTGTGGGCACCCCGCTGTCGGACAAGGAGGTCGAGCAATTGACGGCCCTGGTGCAGCAGGGCATCGGCTTCAACGCCGAGCGCGGCGACCAGGTGCGCGTGGTCAACGCGCCCTTCCAGATCGATGCGCCAGCCGGCGACGAGCCGACGCCGGTGTGGCAGCAGCCCTGGCTGCTGGACCTGCTTCGCAGCGCCGCCGCACCGGCCGCGCTGGCCCTGGTGGCGCTGGTGATCGTGTTCAGCCTGCTGCGCCCGGCGGTCAAGGCGATGCAGCCGCTGCCGCCGCCGCGGCTCGACGCGGTGGTCGATGACCAGCCCGATCTGCCCGCGTTGACGCCGCCCGCACCGCCGCAGCTGGAAGCGCCGCGCAACACCGAGAAGCTGGAGGCCGCGCGCCGCATCGCGCGCGAAAACCCGGCCGTGGTGGCCGGCATCGTCAGCGGCTGGGTCAGCGGGGAGGCCTGAGCGATGGCTGGCGGTGCAATGGACGACGAGGGGCTGGAGAACGCGGCCATCCTGTTGATGAGCCTGGGCGAAGAAGAGGCGTCCGAGGTCTTCAAGCACCTGGCGCCCAAGGAAGTGGCCAAGCTGGGCGAGACCATCGCACGCATGAAGGCGGTGCCGCGCGAGCGCGTGGACAGCGTCATCGATCGGTTCACGGCCACGGCCGGCACCGACAGCATGCTGGTCAGCGACAACAACGAGTACGTGAAGAACGTGCTGCGCAGGGCGCTGGGTGAAGAGAAGGCAGCGCTGCTGATCGACCGCATCCTGCAGGGCAGCGATGTCAGCGGTATCGAGAGCCTGAAGTGGATGGACCCGCAGAGCGTGGCCGAGCTGCTGCGCAACGAGCACCCGCAGATCGTCGCTGCCATCCTGGTGCATCTGGAGTACGACCAGGCCAGCGAGATCCTGAAGCTCTTCACCGAGCGCCAGCGCAACGAGGTGATGGTGCGCATCGCCACCATGGACGGCATCCAGCCCGCGGCGCTGCGTGACCTCAACGAGATCATGGGCAAGGTGCTGGCCGGCGGCGAGCGCCAGCGCAAGAGCACGTTGGGCGGCGTCAAGGTCGCCGCCGAGATCCTGAACATGCTGGGCAATGCCGTCGAGACCAGCGTGCTGGACTTCGTGCGCGAGGCCGACACCGACCTGGCGCAGAAGATCATGGACAACATGTTCACCTTCGACGACCTGGAAAAGATCGACGACAAGGGCATCCAGTCGCTGATGAAGGAAGTGCAGAGCGAGAGCCTGGTGGTGGCGCTGAAGGGCGCGACCCCGGCACTGCGCGAGAAGATCTTCAAGAACATGTCCAGCCGTGCGGCCGAAACGCTGCGCGAAGACCTCGACGGCCGCGGCCCGGTGCGCCTGTCCGAGGTCGAGGCCGAACAGAAGGAAATGCTGAAGATCGTGCGCCGCCTGGTGGACGAAGGCCAGATCGTGTTGGCGGGGGGCGGCGATGAGCAGTTCGTCTAAGCCCGTCGGCAAGGGCGGCTTCCTGAACGTGCCGTCGCCCGCGGGCTCGCGCTCGGGCGCCCGCGGCGGCACGGCTTATTCGCGCTTCATCCCGCGCGAGGAACTCGGCGACTTCGCCTGCTGGCGACCGGGATCGCTGGGCGAGCCCGGCGCCGTCGACCCCGGCCCGCACCCTGCGGGGCAGCAGGCGGCGGCTGGCACTGGCGCAGCGGAACCCGCACCGAGCACCCCGGCCGAGCCCACCGCCGACGAATGGCGCGCGCGCATCGCCGCGGCGCGGCAGGCCGGCTACCAGGACGGCTATCGCGACGGCACGGCGGCGCTGGAAAGCTTCAAGCAGAGCTTCGCGGCCCAGGCCACGGCTCAGATCGGCGCCCTGCTGCAGGCCTTCGATGAACAATTGACGGCGCAGGACGAGCACATCGCCCGTGCGCTGGCGCGCACCGCCGTGCAACTGGCGCGGCAGGTATTGCGCCATGAACTTTCGACCCAGCCGGCCCTGGTGGCGCGGGTGGCCGGCGATGCCGTCAACGCCGTCATGCTGAGCGCCCGCCACATCACCGTGAAGGTCCACCCGCTGGATCTGGCCCTGGTGGCCGAGGGTGCCGAAGAGGCGCTGAACGCCCGTGGCGCGCGCCTGCTGGCCGACGCCAAGGTGCAGCGCGGCGGCGTGATGGTGGAGTCCGAGGTCGGCGCCATCGACGCCCGCATCGGCACGCGCTGGGCGCAGGCCGCCGCAGCGCTGGGTGGCGATGTCGGCTGGGGCACCGATGCGGCCGATGCGGTGGATGGGGTGGATGCGGCAGTGGCCGTCGAAGCAGCCAACGCCACACCGGAGATCGGCGCTTGAACACCCGCACCGCCCCGCCCCCGACGCTGGTGCAGCGCCTGGAACTGCGCGACCGCCGCTGGCAGCGCTACCTGGCCGACCTGCAGGAACATGCGGCACAACCGCAGCCGCTTGAGAGCGTCGGCACCTTGCTGCGGGTCACCGGCCTGGTGCTGGAGGCGGCCGGCATCCGGGTGCCGGTGGGATCGGTCTGCGAGGTGCATGTCGACGAGCCCGGCGGGGTGCCCGGCAGCAAGCCCGCGCCGCCGATATTGGCCGAGGTGGTGGGCTTCAACGGCGACCGCGCCTTCCTGATGCCGACGGGCGAGGTGCACGGCCTGGCCAGCGGCGCGCGCGTGGTGCCGCGCGCAGCGCCGCATGTGCCGCCGCGCCTGGGACACGACAACCCGATGTGGCGCCGCAGCCAGGACCGCAGCCTGCACCTGCCCATGGGCGACGGCTTGCTGGGCCGCGTCGTCGACAGCCATGGCCGCCCGCTCGACCGCATGGGCGAGATCGGCAATGTGCAGGGCGAACCGATGGTGCGCCGGCCGATCAACGCGATGGACCGCGACCCGGTGCGCCAGCCGCTGGACACCGGCGTGCGTGCCATCAATGCGCTGCTGACGGTGGGGCGCGGCCAGCGCATCGGTCTGTTCGCCGGCACCGGGGTGGGCAAGAGCGTGCTGCTGGGCATGATGGCGCGCTACACCGCGGCCGATGTCATCGTCGTCGGCCTGATCGGCGAGCGCGGTCGCGAGGTCAAGGAGTTCGTCGAGGACATCCTCGGCACCGAAGGCCGCAAGCGCAGCGTCGTGGTGGCCGCGCCGGCCGATGCGCCGCCGCTGGTGCGCATGCAGGGCGCCAGTTATGCCACCGCCATCGCCGAGCACTTTCGCGACCGCGGCCAGCATGTGCTGCTGTTGGTCGACAGCCTGACGCGCTATGCGATGGCGCAGCGCGAGATCGCGCTGGCCATCGGCGAGCCGCCCGCCACCAAGGGCTACCCGCCCAGCGTCTTCGCCAAATTGCCGGCGCTGGTCGAGCGCAGCGGCAACGGCCTGCACGGCGTGGGCAGCATCACCGCCTTCTACACCGTGCTGACCGAGGGCGACGACCCGCAGGACCCGATCGCCGACGCGGCACGCGGCATCCTGGACGGCCACATCGTGCTGTCGCGTGAACTGGCCGAAAGCGGGCACTTTCCGGCCATCGACGTCGAGCGCAGCGTCTCGCGCGTGATGGGCGCGGTGGTCGACCGTGAACACGGCCTGGCCGCGCGCCGCATGCGCCAGTTGCTGGCGCGCGTGAACAAGGCCCGCGACCTGATCCAGCTGGGCGCGTACCAGCCCGGACACGATGCCGAACTCGACACCGCCGTGCGCCTGCAGCCGGCCATGAATGCGCTGCTGCAGCAGGACATGCACGAGCCGGCGCCGCTGCCGAACAGCCGCGCCCACCTGACGGCGCTGATGCCCAAGGGCTGACCGCCGAAGCCGATCGCCCGCGAATTCCGCCCGTGATTTCTCCCTTGATTCCGCCCGCAAGACCAGCCCGCATTACCGCCCTGAATCACCCGCCCTGAATCACCCGCCCTGAGCCTGCACCTTCCGTTCGTTGACCGAGGACACCATCCCCATGACTGCCGCCCTGCGCACCCTGCTCGACTTTGCCGAACGCGAGCGCGACCAAGCCCTGGCCGTGATCCAGCGCCACGACGCGCAGTTGCGTCGACTGCACCAGCAGGCCGAGCAACTGCGCGGCTACCACGAGGAGTACCAGAAGCGTGGCCCCAGCGTCACAGGACGCAGCACGGGCGCAGAGATGCTGCAGGTGCACCGCGGCTTCATCACCCGACTGGACGAGGCCCTGACCATGCAGCTCGGCCAGCTGCAGGCCAGCCAGCGCGAGTTGGCCGCTCGTCGCGAAGCCCTGATCGCGCTGGAACTGCGTGTGGCCAGCGTGCGCCGCCTGCTGGAACGCCGCGACGCGCGCGAACGCAACGACGAGTCGCGCCGTGAACAGCGCAGCAACGACGAGGCCGCCCAACAGGCGTTGTGGCGCGCCGGCACGCAGGCCCACGCCCAGGGCTGAACGGCGGCCCGGCCCACGGCAGCGAGCCTGCCCCGCTGCAAACCCCGGCGCATACCGCCGCCCACCCCACCGTCCCGATCGAGATCCTGCGCATGAGCCACCCCGCCGCCACCGCCCTGCCCTGGTCCAGCGTGACGGCGGCCGCACGCCATCGCGCCGGCAACGACGCGTCGCCCTCGCGCGCGCCAACGCCTGCGGGCGCGGCGGCCTTTGCTGCGGAACTGAATGCGGCCGGGCTGCCGGGACCCGCGGTTGCCGGCACCGGCGCCGGTGCGGGTGCCGGTGCCGCTGCCGACGGCGCGACAGTCCCAGGCGCGGCGCTCAAGGCCGCCATGCAGCCCGCATCGTCCGCGCTCGCAGACGATGCCGCGGCCCTGGCCGCACCGCTCGAAGCATCAGTGCTCCAGACCGCTGGGTCCGCGCAGCGGCATGCGGGCGGTGGCCGGGCGCCGATCGCTGGGGATCCCCGTGCCGCAGCGGCCGACAAGACCGGCAAGACCGGCAAGTTCGGCAAGACCGATCCAGCTGACCAGGCCCAGGACAAAGGGCTGCCCAGGCCGGGCCAGTGGCCCCGTGGGGTGCGTCAAATGGACAGTGCGCATGCCCACAGCCCCGCCGCATCCAGGCGCGACGGCATGGCCATGCCGCCACTCGCACCCGACGTCGCCGATGGGACGGTTGCAGGCGGTGCGTCCGCCGACCCGGCGCAGACCACGACCGATGCCGAGGCTGCCGACCCCGTCGCCACGGCAGCAGCCATGGCCAGCGGTGCGGGCAACGAGCTGGCGAGCTGGTGGGCGCAGAGCGCCGCCTGGGCGCGCCACGAAGTCACCCTGGCGCACCACGCGGTCGGCGCCGCCGCGGCGTCCGACGCGTCGAGCGGCAGCGCCACGCCTGCGGGTGCGGGTGCGGGTGCGGGTGCGGCAGGGCATGACCCAGCAGTGGCGCTGGTGGGCCCGACCGCAGGTGGGCGGCCGGACGCTGCGTTGCGCACCGCGCAGGACGGCAAACCCGGCCGCGCCGCCGAGGGGCGCACGGCGCTCGGACGCCGCGCCGTTCAGCCAGGGGCCGAAGGCAGCGCGACGGCGGCGAGCCCGCCGCGCGGCTTCGCAGGCCCCTTGTCAAAGGTGTCGTCCACGGCGGCATCTGCGCTGCCGTCAGGGTTGCCGAATGCGCTGCCGTCGGTGCTGCCGTCGGTGCTGCCGTCTGCGCTGCGGTCTGCTCCGCCGCCTTCTCTGTCGGCTTCGCTTCCAGCGCTGGTCTCGGCGCCCGTGTCAGCGAAACCTGTCGCCCAGACCGAGAACGACCGAGCCGGGCTGGCACCGGTTGCCGGCGGCCTGGCAGGAACGGGCGATGCCGCCGTCACTGCCGTCACTGCCACCAAGGCGCCGGTGCGGGGCACCGTGGCGCCATCCGACGCCCACCGCAAGGATGGACCGGCCGTGCTTGCGCCGCCGGATCCGGGCCCGGTCACCGCGCCGCCGGCACAGGTCGACGGCATTCCGGCCGACCCAGCCACCGGTGGCGCCGCACCGCAAGCCGCGTGGACCCCCACCGGGCCCACCGGCCCCATCCGCCCGGCCATCGCCGACCGCGCAGGCGGCCCAGGCAGGAACGAGCCGACCGGGGCGACCGGGGCGACCGAGAGTGCAGCCAACCCGGCATCGCTCGCGACCGGCGCACCATCGGGTCCGCCTGCCGCCCCGGCCGCAGGCACCTTCGTCGTCCCGATGCCGCCGGCTGCAGAGGCCGTCAACGCCCCGCTGCCGGGCGCCGAAGTGCGCCTGCCGGTGCCGCCTGGCGATCCCCGTTTTGCCCCCGCGCTGGCCGCGCAGGTGACGGTCTTCATGCGCCAGGGCGTGCACGAGGCTCGGCTGCAACTGCACCCGGCCGAGCTGGGCCCGATCACGGTGCAGATCCAGCTCGACGGCAGTGCCGCCCAGGTCAGCATGGCCGCGGCGCATGCGCAGACGCGCCAGGCGCTCGAGCAGGCGCTGCCCACACTCGCCGCGACGCTGCGCGAAGCCGGCCTGACGCTGACCGGCGGCGGCGTCTTCGAGCAGCCGCGCCCCGGCCAGGGCGACACGCCCGGCAACACCGCGGGCGGCGACGGCTCGCGTGATCGCGGCGGCCAGGCCGGCGGTGGCCGAGGCGACGATCGCGCCGGCACCGAAGCCGCGGCCCGCGCCCCAAGGCCCTTGGGCGTGCGCGGCCTGGTCGACCTGGTGGCCTGAACCTGCCGACCCGGCCGACGCCCCGAGACGCGGTGCGGGGCCCCCCAGGCCGCCCGGGGTTCGGGCAGAGACCAGCGGCGGAATGAGGCCGCTTTCGCCGCCCTTTTCGCCCCTTGGCCGCGGGGACGGCTTTCCATAATGAATCGCAGACACAGGACACGCCGCACCCGGTGTGCCCCTTGATGTCCGCATCCCTGGAGAAGCCATGTCCACTGCCTCGGCCACCGACACCGGTGCCGCCAAGAAGGGCGGCAAGAAGAAGCTGCTGATGATCATCATCGGCGTGCTGGTGCTGGCCCTGGGCGGCGGCACGGCGGCATTGCTGCTGCTGAAGAAGCCGGCCGCCGACGAATACGCCGAAGAAGACGCCGACGCGCAGGCGCCCGGCGCCAAAGCACCCAAGGCGCGCAACGACCCCAAGGCCGTGCCCGCCTTCGTGCCACTGGACCCCTTCACGGTCAACCTGGCCGACCGCGACCAGGACCGCTTCGCGCAGATCGGCATCACGCTGGAGCTTTTGAACGCCGACAGCGGCGCCCAGATCAAGGCCTACATGCCGGCCATCCGCGACCGCATCCTGATGGCGATCGCCGACCGCACCGCGGCCAAGTTGCTGGGCCGCGAAGGCAAGATGGAACTGGCCGATCAACTGCGTCGGGACACCTCGACCGTGCTCGGCTACGAGGTGCCCGACCCGGCGCCCAAGGACGGCGTCGAGGACCCGAAGGCCGAGCGCCGTCGTCTGGCTGCCGAGCGCGGCATGCCGGTGCAGGCCGTGCACTTCAGCAACTTCATCGTGCAGTGACCGGACACGGCAGCTGAACCATGAACCACCAGATACTGTCGCAGGACGAGGTCGATGCCCTGCTGCAGGGCATCACCGGCGAGAGCCAGAAGCTGGAGACCGAGGAGCAGGTCCAGACCGGGGTCCGCAACTACGACATCTCCAGCCAGGAACGCATCGTCCGCGGTCGCATGCCGACCATGGAAGTGGTCAACGAACGCTTTGCGCGCAACCTGCGTCTGGGGCTTTTCAACTTCATCCGCAAGAGCCCGGAGATCTCCATCGGCGGCAGCAAGGTGCAGAAG
>JBBSCX010000012.1:0-22472 GCA_038249905.1 Burkholderiales bacterium | reverse complement strand
GGCCGGCTGGATGGCGCTGTCGCAGCGCTTCGGCAGCCTGCCTTTTGCCGACCTGATGGCCCCCGCCATCGAGACCGCAGAACGCGGCTACGCCGTGCCGGTGATCGTGCAGAGCAAATGGGCCAACGCCGCCGCGCTGCCTGAATTGACGACGCAGCCCGGCTTTGCCGATGCCTTTCTGCCGCAGGGCCGCGCGCCGCACGTGGGTGAACGTTTCAGCCTGCCGGCCGCGGCGCGCGCATTGCGCCTGATTGCCGACAGCAAGGGCGAGGCCTACTACCGCGGCGAGATCGCTGCCGCCCTGGCCGCCCACGCCGCCGCGCATGGCGGCGCCATGACCGAAGCCGACCTGGCCACCTACGCGCCCGAATGGGTGACGCCCATCCAACAGGCCTACCGCGGCTATGAGCTGCACGAGATCCCGCCCAACGGCCAGGGCATCGCGGCGCTGATTGCGCTGGGCATCGTGCAGCATTTCGACATCGCCTCGATGAAGGTGGACAGCGCCCAGAGCCAGCACCTGCAGATCGAGGCCATGAAGCTGGCCTTCGCCGACGTCTACCGCTTCGTGGCCGAGCCGCGCAGCATGACTTTGAGCTCGGCGCAGATGCTGGACCCGGCCTATCTGGCCGCACGCGCGAAGCTGATCGACCCGCACCGCGCGCAGGACTTCGGCCCCGGCCACGCGCCGCAGGGCGGCACCATCTACCTCAGCGCGGCCGACGCCAGCGGCATGATGGTCAGCCTGATCCAGAGCAACTACATGGGCTTCGGCTCGGGCATCGTCGAGCCGACCTACGGCATCAGCCTGCAGAACCGCGGCCACGGCTTCACGCTCGACCGCGGCCGCGAAAACTGTGTCGGCCCTGGAAAGCGGCCCTACCACACCATCATCCCGGCCTTCCTGACCCAGCAGGGTGCGCCGCTGATGAGCTTCGGCGTGATGGGCGGCGACATGCAGCCGCAGGGCCACCTGCAGACCGTCGTGCGCATGCTGGACTACCGGCAGCAGCCGCAGGCCGCCTGCGACGCGCCGCGCTGGCGCTTCTGGCAGGACACCGTCAATCTCGAACCCGGCTTCGACGCCACCGCCGCGCAGCAACTGGCGGCGATGGGCCACCGCATCGCGCCCTTCACCGACAGCTACCAGGACTACGGCGCCGGCCAGTTCATCTGGAGCCTGGGCGACCCGGCGGTGGACGGTTACGCCGCCGCCAGCGACCCGCGCCGTGACGGCCAGGCCGCGGGCTGGTGAAAGGTGTCGGGCCAGAGACTGAGGCAAGCATGAAGCGGCCCGGCCCGGACGATGTCGCCCGCGCCGCCGTCCATGGCCCCGCTCATGCCTCGGGTCATGCCTCGGCTCATGCCTCGGCTCATGCATCTGCGCTCGGCAGCGGCCTGCTGCTGGCCGCCGCGGGCGCCGTGGCCTTCAGCGGCAAGGCCATCATCGCCAAGCTGGCCTACCGCCATGGCGTGGACGCCATCACGCTGGTGATGTACCGCATGCTGTTTGCGCTGCCGCTTTTCGTCGCCCTGGCGTGGTGGGCCGGGCGCGGCAAGCCTGTGCTGGAGCGACGTGACTATGTCGCCATCGGCGGCCTGGGCTTCAGCGGCTACTACCTGGCCAGCACGCTGGACTTTATGGGTCTGCAGTACATCAGCGCCAGCCTGGAGCGGTTGATCCTGTACCTGAACCCGACCCTGGTGCTGGTCTACAGCGTGCTGGTGCTGCACAAGCGCGTGACGCCGCTGCAGTGGCTGGCCATGGGCGTCAGCTACGGCGGTGTGCTGCTGGTGTTCGGGCACGAACTGGGTTCGCTGGGGCCGCAGGCGGCCCTCGGTGCGGCCCTGGTGTTCGGCAGCGCCGTCAGTTACGCGCTGTACCTCGTCTACAGCGGCGAAGAGGTCAAGCGCCTGGGCGCACTGCGCCTGACGGGTTTGGCGAGCAGCGTCGCCTGCGTGCTGTGCATCGCGCAGTTCGTGCTGCTGCGACCGCTGGCGGCCGCGTTGGTGGCGCCCGAGGTGATCTGGTTGAGCCTGCTGAACGCGTTGCTGTGCACCTTCGCGCCGGTGCTGATGATCATGCTGGCCATCGAACGCATCGGCGCCACCCTGACTGCGCAGACCGGCATGATCGGGCCGCTGTCGACCTTGATGATGGGCGTGCTCATTCTGGGTGAGCCGATGAACGCGTGGATCGGCGCAGGCACGGTCGCGGTGCTCGTCGGTGTATGGCTGTTGACGCGCGGCCCGCGCCAGCCGGTGCCGGTCCATCCAGCGCTTCCCGCCCTTCCACCCAGACCTTCGGAGTGAACTGACATGGATCTCGGCATCACAGGCAAGTGGGCACTGGTGTGCGCTGCCAGCAAGGGACTGGGCAAGGGTTGCGCGCAGGCGCTGGTGGGCGAGGGCGTGAACGTCGTCATCACCGCGCGCGGCGAAGAGGCCTTGCTGGCCACCGCGGCCGAACTGCGGGCGCTGAACCCTGCCGTGCAGGTGCGGGCCGTGGTCGGCGACATCACCACCGCCGCCGGCCGCGCTGCGGCGCTGGCGGCCGCGCCGCAGATCGACATCCTGATCAACAACGCGGGCGGCCCGCCGCCGGGCGACTTTCGCGACTGGGACCGCGAGGCCTGGCTGAAGGCCATCGACGCCAACATGCTGACGCCCATCGAGCTGATCAGGGCCACGGTGGACGGCATGGCCGAGCGCGGCTTCGGCCGCGTCGTCAACATCACCAGCGGCGCGGTCAAGGCGCCCATCGACATGCTGGGGCTCAGTAACGGTGCGCGTTCCGGCCTGACGGGCTTCATCGCCGGCTTGGCGCGACAGCCCAAGCTGGCCGGCCGCAACGTCACCCTCAACAACCTGCTGCCAGGTGCTTTCGACACCGACCGCCTGAAGAACACGCTGGCCGGTGTGGCGGCCAAGACCGGTCAGACCTTTGAGGCCGTGGCCGAGTTGCGCAAGCAGCAGGCCCCCGCCCGTCGCTTCGGCACGGCCGAGGAATTCGGCGCCTATTGCGCGTTCCTGTGCAGCGTGCACGCCGGCTTTGTCGTCGGCCAGAACCTGTTGCTGGACGGCGGGGCGTACGCAGGGACCTTCTAGCGGTCCGCCGATGGCCGTGAACGCGGCGCGGCCGACACCGCGATGCCCGCGACGATGAGCACAAAGGCGATGGCGTGGAAGATCTGTGGCGCTTCGCCCAGCACCACCGCCGACAGCAGGGCCGCGAACAGCGGCGTCAGGTTGCCGAAGAACGAGGCCAGCGCGGGCCCGCCCTGCGCCACGCCCAGGCCCCAGCAGCGGTAGGCGACGATGCTGGCACCCAGCGACACGTACAGCAGCGCCGCGGCCACGCCCCAGCTCCAGCGGATCGGCGCGGCCCCGGCCCATTGCTCACCCGCGGCGAAGGCGCTGGCACCGACGATGCCGAACACCATCTGCACCATCAGCATGCCGGCCCAGTCCCAGTCGGGCCGCTGCGCGCCTCGCATGTGGGCCGGCGGCCGCGCCAGCAGCCAGCTGTAGAAGGCCCAGCCGATGGCCGCGGCGACGATGTACAGATCGCCCGGCACCAGTTGCACCGCTGCCAGGGTCTGCCACGAGCCGCGGCCGATCACCAGCAGCACCCCCACCAGTCCCAGCGCGGCGCCCGCGATCTGGCGCCGGGTCGGATGCTCGCCGAAGAAAAGCGCGCCCACCGCCAGCATCCACACCGGCATGCTGCTGGCCACCAGGGTCACATTCAGCGGCGTCGAAGTCACCAGGGCGAGGTACTGCAGCGCGTTGTACAGACCCACCCCGAGCAGCCCGATGGCGGCCAGGTAAGGCCAACGAGCGCTGATGCGTGACCAGGGCCGCAGCGCGCGCCAGGCAAAGGGCAGCAGGATGACGGCGGTCAGCAGCCAGCGCAGCAGGTTCAGCGTCATCGGCGGCACTTCGCCGACCATCAGCCGGCCGACGACGGCATTGCCGGCCCACATCAGCGGCGGCAGCGTCATCAGGAAGGCGAGGCGGGGGGTCAGCGGCGAGGCCAAGGGCGGGTGGCCTGTTCAGGTCGGGCGCATGGCGCCGCAGTTCCAGCATTGCTCGAAGGGGCCGTCGATCTGCTCGCCGCAGCCATGGCAGGGCCAGCGCGTCCAGGGCAGGCTGCACAGCTGGTGGAGCAGCTGGCGCGCGGCGTCGACGCGGCTGTCGTCCATCACCCAGACTTCGGGCAGTGCCTGGTCGGGCGGGATCTCGCCGGCGATGCCGCTGGTGTAGGCGCGCTGCACCACGGCGTCCATGCCGGCCTGGTTCAGCAGGTCGGCCCAGAGCGTGGCCAGAGCCACATTGGGGGCTTGTGTGAGTCGCTTCATCGAAGGTCGGAGTGCAGGCGATGGTGCCATGCCCGGTGGCTTTGGCCGGCGTGCGCAACCCCGGCAGGGCATCCGCTAACCTCCAGCACCCGGCGCCGATGGCCCATCGGCAGCCCCCAGCAGGAGACACATTCATGCCCCGTGCCATCCAGGTCACCGCCTTCGGCGGCCCCGAGAACCTGCAGCTGGTCGATATCCCGGTCGGTGATCCCGGCCCGGGCGAGATCCTCATCCGCCACCAGGCCTGCGGTCTGAACTACATAGACGTCTATCAACGCACCGGCCTGTATCCGGGCGCATTGCCGCTGACGCTGGGCATGGAAGGCGCCGGTGTCGTCGAGGCCGTGGGCGAGGGCGTCAAGCACCTGTCCGCCGGCGACCGGGCCGCCTACGCCAGCAACCCGCCGGGCAGTTACAGCGAAGCCCGTGTGATGCCGGCGAAGTGCGTCGTGCGCCTGCCCGACGCGATCGACTTCGACACCGCCGCGGCCATGATGCTCAAGGGGCTGACGGCGCAGTACCTGCTGAAGAAGTGCCGGCCCGTGGAAGGCCTGGAGCCGGGCGACTTCGTGCTGTTCCATGCCGCCGCCGGTGGCGTGGGCCTGATCGCCTGCCAGTGGGCCCGGGCGCTGGGCCTGCAGCTGATCGGCACGGCAGGCAGCGTCGCCAAGTGCGAGCTGGCCCTGGCGCATGGCGCTGCGCACGCCATCGACTACAGCCGCGAAGATTTCGTCACCCGCGTCAAGGACATCACCGGGGGCAGAGGTGTCAAGGTGGTGTACGACTCGGTCGGCAAGGATACCTTCGAGAAGAGCCTCGACTGCCTGCGTCCCTTCGGCCTGATGGCCAGCTTCGGCAATGCCAGCGGCCCGGTGCCAGCTTTCGCGCCCGGTGCGCTGGGCCCCAAGGGCAGTCTCTACCTGACGCGGCAGACGCTGTTCACCCACATCGCCACGCGCGAAGCCACCCAAGTCATGGCCGACGAGCTGTTCGCGGTGGTCGAGAGCGGTGCAGTGAAGATCCGCATCGACCAGCGTTACCCGCTGGCCGAAGTGGCGGAGGCGCACCGTGATCTGGAGGCGCGCAAGACCACAGGCTCGACGGTGCTCATTCCCTGAGCGGCGCGCGTATTGCGGGTCGCAATCCGCGGGCGCCGGCTGGCGGCGTCAGCGGTTCAAGAGCGGCTTATTGCGAGAACTTGTAAGTCGTCTTCGCCTTGGCGCGCAAGTCGTCCTGGAAGCCCTGCAGCCTGATCTGCTCCAGCCGCTGCCGCACCTGCGCCTTGACCTCGTCGAAAGGCGGGAACTGCGTCTCGCGCGTGTCTTCCAGCCGGATGATGTGCCAGCCGAACTGGGACTGCACCGGGGTATCGGTCATGCCGCCTTTGGCCAGCTTGACCATGGCGCTGCTGAACTCGGGCACGTAGTTGCCCGGCTTGGCGAAGTCGAGGTCGCCGCCATTGGCGCCACTGCCCACATCCTTGCTGTGCTTTGTGGCCAGTTCTTCGAACTTGGCGCCGGCCTTGATCTGCGCGATCAGGCCCTTGGCCTCGTCTTCCTTCTCCACCAGGATGTGGCGGGCGCGGTACTCGGTGCCGCTGGCCTGGGCCTTGAACTTGTCGTACTCGGCCTGGACCTGGGCGTCGCTGATCGGGTTCTTGCGCTGGAAGTCGGAGAACAGTTCGCGGATCAGGATGCCCTGGCGCGCCAGTTCCATCTGGCCGCGGAAGTCGGCGCTGGCGGAAATGCCGCGCTTTTCGGCTTCCTGCACGAAGATCTCGCGGATCACGACCTGGTCGCGGGCCTGGGTCTCGAGTTCAGCGGTGGGTTGCTGCCCGGACTTCACGGCCTGCTGCACCAGCATGTCGACGCGGGCCTTGGGCACCGCCTTGCCGTTGACAGTGGTGATGTTCTGGGCCAGCGCCGTCAGGGGAGCGAGGGGCAGCAGGGCCACGGCGAGCGCGACGATGGTTTTGGACTTCATGGGAAGTGGGTGTTTCCAGGGCATGCCCGTGCAGGGCGGGAGGAGATCGGTTCCGGTCGGTCCGGGCCGTCGATTCTTGGTGCGCCAGGCGGCGCGAAGGTTCAATGCAGCTTGGCTTCGGGAGCGCGCGACGGCCGCGCCTGAGGCCGGTTCGGGCCGACCTCAGGCCTCGTCGGGACTGCGGGCGTCGATTGCCAGCGCATGGATCCCGAGGGCGCTCAAAGGGCCGAGAGTATCATACACAAGGCGGTGCCGCGCCACCCGGGCCAGTCCGACGAAGCGGGCGCTGCGCAGGCGCAGATTGAAGTGCCCGCCCTCGCGGGCCCCGGCGTGGCCGGCGTGGCGGGCGCTGTCGTCCACCACCTCGATCTCGGTCGGCGCCAGGGCAAGGGCCAGGCGGGAGCGCAGTTCGTCGGCGGTCATGGCTGCGCGTCCTGCCCGGGCGTGAAGGCGATGGCGGCAGAGTTGATGCAGAAGCGCTCGCCGGTGGGCTCGGGGCCGTCCTCGAAGACATGGCCGAGGTGGGTGCCGCAGCGGTTGCAGCGCACCTCCACCCGGGTCATGCCGTGGCTGCTGTCGACCACGCGTTCGATGACTTCGCTGTTGACCGGCTCCCAGTAGCTGGGCCAGCCGCAGCCGGCGTCGAACTTGGTGCGGCTCTCGAACAGCGGCTGGCCGCAGCCGACGCAGTTGTAGCGGCCGTCGGCAAAGTGGTCCCAGTATTGGCCGGTGAAGGCGCGCTCGGTCGCGGCTTCGCGGGCGACGCGGTACTGCATGTCGTCGAGCTGGGCGTGCCATTCCTCTTCGGTCTTGCGCACCGGGTAGCGCGGGTCGTCGTGGTCGTGGGGCATGGGGTCGGTCTCCTCGGGGCGGGTTCAGGACGAGCAGGACACGGCCAATGTGCCGGCCCAGTCAGGCGGGAAGCCGAGGTCGGCCTCGGTGGCGCCCTCTGGCCGTTCGTCGAACGGGTGCTGCAGCGCTCTCAGCAGGCGCTGCACGTCGCTGAAATCACCTTGCTCGGCGCGCTCGATCGCTTGCTGCGCAAGGTGGTTGCGCAATACGAGCTTCGGGTTGACGGCGTTCATGCGCACGGCGCGGGCCGTGTCGTCACTGGCCTCGGCGCGCAGTCTGGCAGCGTACTGCGCGGCCCAGGCGTCGAAGGCCGGGCGATCGATGAAGAGGTCGCGCACGGGGGCGTTGGCCGCGGCGCCGGTGCTCTGCGCGCTTTCAGCATCAACGGTGCTGTCGGTGCTGTCGGTGCTGGCGGTGCTCTCGGTGCTGCCGAAACCGGCCAGGCGCCGGAAGGTGATCGTGAAGTCGCAGCGGTCGGCGGCCATCAGTTTCAGCCAGCGGTCGATCAGTTCCTGGTCCTCGGCGTCCGACCTGAAGCCGGCGCTCAGCCCCAGCTTGGCGCGCCAGGCTGCCAATATCGCCGCTGGGTAGTCGCTGCGGTAGCTGTCCAGCGCTGCCAGCGCGGCGTCGCTGTCACCGATCAAGGGCAGCAGGGCTTGCGCCAGCGCATGCAGGTTCCACAGCGCGACATTGGGCTGGCGCGCCCAGGCGTAACGGCCCTGGTGGTCGCTGTGGTTGCAGACATGGCCGGGATCGAAGGCATCGAGAAAGCCGAAGGGGCCGTAGTCGATGGTCAGCCCCAGCATCGACATGTTGTCGGTGTTCATGACGCCGTGGCAGAAGCCCACCGCCTGCCATTGCGCCAGCAGCGCGGCGGTGCGGCGCGTCACGGCTTGCAGCAGGTCCGCATACGGCTGCCGGCTGCCCTGCAGTTCGGGGTAGAAGCCGGCGATGGTGGCGTCGGCCAGGCGGCGCAGCGCGGCCTCGTCGGGCGCGGTGTGGGCGAAGTGTTCGAAGTGGCCGAAGCGCAGGAAGGACGGTGCGACGCGGGTGACGATGGCCGCGGTCTCGACCGTCTCGCGCCGCACCGGCAGCGGCGAGCCGACCAGCGCCAACGCGCGCGTGGTCGGGATGCCCAGCGCATGCATGGCCTCGGAGCACAGGAACTCGCGCACCGACGATCGCAGCACGGCGCGCCCGTCGCCCATGCGGCTGTAGGGTGTCAGGCCGCTGCCCTTGAGCTGCAGCTCCATCGTCCCCAGGGGGCTGTCGATCTCGCCCAGCAGCAATGCCCGCCCGTCGCCCAGTTGCCCGGCCCAGACGCCGAACTGGTGGCCCGAGTAGACCGTGGCCAGCGTGCCTGCACCCGCTGCGAGCGACGGCTGGCGCGCGCCCGACAGACAGGCCAGCGCATCACCGTCTCCCTCACCGTCGTACAGCCAGTCGGCCAGGCCCAGCGCCTGCGCCAGGTCGTCGCTGCGCGCCACCCAGTGCGGCGCGGGCAGGGCCTGCGGCGCCACGGGCACGGCATAGGGGGCACCCAGACGCTGCAGCCAGCCGTCATGGCGCCAGGCCGGGCCTGGCGGGGCAGGGGTCGAGCTTGCAGCAGGCATGGGCACCTTGGGCGCGTTGAGCAAGTTGAGCAAGTTGGGCAGGTCAGGCGACATGACCCGGATTGTCCTCGGCCCCGGCCGCAGGCGCCCCGGCGGCATGCCATTCCCGTGCCGACGGGTTTGTCGCCGGCGCGACAGGGCTTCGGGGTAGTCCCTGAGCATCAGGGGCATCCACTTCCGCTACCTTCCGTGGGCGCGATCTTTCTCAGGAGACTACACATGAAATTCACCCGTCGACTTTTTGGCTTGACCGTGGCGGCCACCGCCACCCTGACCAGCACCCTGGTCTTCGCCCAGGCCGGACAGACGGTCAAGATCGGCTTTATCGACCCGCTTTCGGGTCCGTTCGCCAACGTCGGTCAGAACCAGCTGAAGAGCTGGCAGTTCATGACCGAGCAATTCAACAAGAAAAACGCCGCCGGCGTGAAGTTCGAGATGGTGCCCTTCGACAACAAGGGCTCGCCCCAGGAAAGCCTGAACGTGCTGCGCGCTGCCATCGACCAGGGCATCCGCTACGTCACGCAGGGCAACGGCTCGGGCGCGGCAGCGGCGATCAGCGACGCCGTCAGCAAGCACAACGAACGCAACCCCGGCAAGGAACTGGTGTTCCTGAACTACGCGGCGGTCGACCCCTCGCTGACCAATGACAAGTGCAGCTTCTGGCACTTCCGGCTCGACGCCGACACCTCGATGAAGATGGAGGCCCTGACCAGTTACATGAAGGACATCCCCGATGTCAAGAACGTCTATCTGATCAACCAGAACTACGCCCACGGCCAGCAGGTGTCGCGCTACTTCAAGGACACCATCGCGCGCAAGCGGCCCGACGTCAAGATCGTCGGCGACGACCTGCACCCGCTGGGCCAGGTGAAGGACTTCGCGCCCTTCATCGCCAAGATCAAGGCGTCCGGCGCCGATTCCATCGTCACCGGCAATTGGGGCCAGGACCTGACCCTGCTGGTGAAGGCGGCCAATGACGCGGGCCTGAAGGCGGCGTTCTACACCTACTACGCCGGCGTCAGCGGCACGCCGACGGCCCTGGCCGCAGGCGTGGGTGGCCCGGTGCGGCAGGTGTCGATCATCGACAACGGCATGCCTGCCATCCAGGCGATCCAGAACGACTACAAGGCGCGCTTCAACGACGACTGGTACACGGGCCAGACTTACCACGGCCTGGCGTTGCTTTCGGCAGCGATGGCCGCGGCCAAGAGCGTGGACCCGGTGGCCGTGGCCAAGGCCGCCAGCGGTCTGAAGTTCACCAGCTACAACGGCGCGGTCGAGATGCGCAGGGCCGACCACCAGCTGCAGCAGGCCATGGTCATCAGCGAGTGGACCAAGGCCACGCCGAAGGTGCCCTACAGCGTCGAGAACACGGGCTTCAACTTCCAGCCGGTGAAGGCGATCGCGGCCTATGTCGCCAGCACGCCCACTTCGTGCCAGATGAAGCGCCCTTCGTGACGCTGGCCCGGTCCTGAACCGCGGCGCCGCGCACCACGCGGCGCCGCTTTTTTTGTCGGCCGCTGCGTTGTATCGTGCGGCCCCTGCGCCCGCGCCCTGGCGTGGCCGACCACCCCAGCGAACCCGACCCCGCCAAAGGCCATGGACGCCTCGTACTTCCTGATCTCGCTGCTGAACGGCCTGAGCATCGGCCTGCTGCTGTTCATGCTGGCCTCCGGGCTGACGCTGATCTTCAGCATGATGGGGGTGCTGAACTTCGCGCACGCCAGCTTCTACATGGTGGGCGCCTATGTGGCGTACACCATGACGCAGGCGATCGGCTTCTGGTGGGCGCTGCTGCTGGCGCCGCCGCTGGTGGGTCTGATGGGCGCCGCCTTCGAGCGCTTTGCGCTGCGCCGGGTGCACAAGTTCGGCCATGTGCCCGAGCTGTTGATCACCTTCGGCCTGAGCTACCTGCTCCTGGAGATGGTGCAGATCGTCTGGGGCCGGCAGGCGCTGAACTTCAGCCCGCCCGAGCTGCTGAGCGGCCCTCTCTTCACCATCATCAAGCTGCCCGATGCGCTGAGCCTGGTCTGGGGCATGCCGCCCGAGGCCTGCCGCACGGTGGATGGCGCGCAGTGCACGCAGTTCCCGGCCTTTCGCGCCTTCGGCATGGGCTTGGCGGTGCTGATGCTGGTGGCGGTGTGGCTGGTGCTGACACGCACGCGCATCGGCCTGGTCATCCAGGCCGCACTGACGCACCCGGATGCCGTCGAGGCCCTGGGCCACAACGTGCCGCGGGTGCTGATGCTGGTGTTCGGCGGCGGCACGGCCCTGGCGGCATTGGCCGGCGTCATCGGCGGCGTCATGCGCGTGACGGAACCCAGCATGGCGCTGGCTGTGGGCGCGGTGGTGTTTGCCGTCATCGTCATCGGCGGCATGGGTTCGCTGGCCGGGGCCTTCGTCGCCAGCGTCGGCCTGGGTGTGATCGAGAGCTTTGCGGTGGGCAGCGACCGGTCGCTGCAGGACCTGTTCACCTTCATCGGCATGACGATCACGCCCGAGAGCTTCGGCTACGCGCTGTGGAGCGTGAAGATCAGCCAGGTGGCGGCCATCCTGCCCTACCTGCTGCTGGTGCTGATCCTGATCTTCCGGCCCAAGGGCCTGTTCGGCACGCGAGAAGGTTGAGAGCCCGGACCATGGCCGCAGGCAAGTACTACCAATTCCAGCCCTACAACGTCGGCCGCTGGGTCGTCTGGGGTCTGTACGCCCTGGTGATGCTGGTGGCGCCGTTGATGTTCACCAGCAGCCTGTCGCTGACCATGCTGACGCAGATGGGCATCGCCATCATCGCCTGCCTGGCCTTCAACATGCTGCTGGGGCAGGGCGGCATGCTCAGCTTCGGCCACGCGGTGTATTCGGGCCTGGGCAGCTTCTTCGCCATCCACACGCTCAACATGGTCAGCGCCGGCACCTTGCCGCTGCCGGTGTCGCTGATCCCGTTGGTCGGCGGTGTCTTCGGGCTGCTGTTCGCGGCCCTGCTGGGCTTCGTCACGACGAAGAAGGCGGGCACGCCCTTCGCGATGATTACCCTGGGCGTCGGTGAACTGGTGTGGGCGATGTCGCTGATGTTCCCGGGCTTCTTCGGCGGTGAAGGCGGCATCAGCGGCGACCGCGTCACCGGCAAATTGATGGGCATCACTTATGGGCCGCAGATCCAGCTCTACTACCTGATTGCCGTCTACACCTTCGTCTGCACCGTTGCGATGTTCGCCTTCACGCGCACGCCTTTGGGACGCATGCTGAACGCCGTGCGCGACAACCCCGAGCGGGTCGAGTTCATCGGCTACAACACCCGCTACGTGCGCTACATCGCCTTCATGGCCAGCGGCTTCTTCATGGGCATCTCGGGCGGCCTGTCGGCACTGAACTTCGAGATCGTCACGGCCGAGGTCGTCAGCGCCGTGCGCTCTGGCGGCTACCTGCTGTTCACCTTCCTGGGCGGCGCGGTGTTCTTCTTCGGCCCCATCATCGGAGGCGTGCTGCTGGTGCTGGCCAGCGTCTTGCTATCCGAGCTGACGCTGGCCTGGCTGCTGTACCTGGGCGTCGTCTTCACCTTCATGGTGATGTATGCGCCGGGCGGCATCTCCAGCCTGATCATGATGAACCTGCGCGTGGCCAGCTTCGGCAAGCTCGGGCCGCTGATCGCCTCTTACCTGGCCCTGGGCGGCACCGGCGCGACCGTGCTGGTGGGGGCCGCGGCGGTGATCGAGATGACCTACCACCTGCAGCTCAACCAGGCCCTGGGGCCGGAGATGAAGTTCATGGGCGCGACGCTGAACGCGCACAACCTGGACAGCTGGTTCGGCGCCCTGTTCGTGATCACGGTCGGGCTGGCCTTGTTCGAGGTTTCGCGGCGCCACTTCGTCGCCCAGTGGGGACGCACGCAAGAAGAGATCGAGCGCGAGATCAAGCGCCGGGAGGCGCTGACATGACGGGCACCGCCAGGCCTGGCGCGCCGGCCGTCGAATTGCGTGACCTGCGCAAGAGCTTCGGCAAGACCGAGATCATCCGCGGCGCCAGCCTGTCGGTGGCGCAGGGTGAGCGGGTGGCCATCATCGGCCCCAATGGCGCGGGCAAAAGCACATTGTTCAACCTGATCAGCGGGCGTTTCGGGCCGACAAGCGGGGAGATCCTGCTGAACGGACAGCGCATCGACGGCCGCAAGCCCTACGAGATCAGCCGCATGGGGCTGGCGCGCAGCTTTCAGGTCAGCAACCTGTTCACGCGGCTGTCGGTGTTCGAGAACCTGCGCTGTGCCGTGCTGTGGAGCCTGGGCTACAAGTACGCCTTCTGGAAGTTCCTGGCCGACGCGCGTGACGCCAACGACCGCGCCGAACAGGTCATGCACATGATCAAGCTGCACAAGCGGCGCGACGTGCTGGCCATGAACCTGACCTATGCCGAGCAGCGCGCACTCGAGATCGGCATCACCATCGCCGGCGGCGCCGACGTCATCCTGCTCGACGAGCCCACCGCCGGCATGAGCAAGAGCGAGACCGCGCGCTTCATCAACCTGATCCGTGACGTGACGGCCGGCAAGACGCTGCTGACGGTCGAGCACGACATGGGCGTGGTCTTCGGCCTGGCCGACAAGATTGCGGTGCTGGTGTATGGCGAGGTCATCGCCTTCGACACGCCCGATGCGGTGCGCGCCAACGCGCGCGTGCAGGAGGCCTACCTCGGCAGCGTGCTGGCCGATGCCCAGGCCGATGCCCAGGCAGGCGCTCAGGCAGGCGCCCGGGCCGAAGTCGCGGGCCATTGAGCGATACCGAAATGCTGACGCTGACCAATGTCCACGCCTACTACGGCAAGAGCCATGTGCTGCATGGCGTCAACCTCGAGGTGCGTGATCGCGAGATCGTTGCACTGCTGGGGCGCAATGGCTCGGGGCGCAGCACGACGGTGAAGGCCATCATGGGGCTGGTGGACACCACCGGGTCGGTGCAGTTCAAGGGCGCCGAACTGGTCGGGCACAAGGCCTTCGAGGTGGCACATGCGGGCATCGGCTACGTGCCCGAAAACCGCGACATCTTCCCCACGCTGACGGTGCACCAGAACCTGTTGCTGGGGCAGAAGCGCGGGGCCAAGAACGCGCGCTGGTCTTTTGACGACATGTACCGGATGTTCCCGCGGCTGAAGGAACGCCAGTACAACGAAGCCGGCGTGCTTTCAGGCGGCGAGCAGCAGATGCTGACCCTGTGCCGCACGCTGATGGGCGACCCCGAATTGATCATGATCGACGAGCCGACCGAAGGCCTGGCGCCGAAGATCGTCGAACTCGTGGCCGAGTACCTGCGTGAACTGAAGCGCCGCGGCATCAGCGTGCTGCTGGTGGAGCAGAAACTGACCATCGCGCTGGAGGTGGCCGACCGCTGCCTGGTGATGGGTCACGGCCAGATCGTGTTCGACGGCACGCCGGCCGACTTGCGGGCCAATGCCTACATCCGCAAGGAATGGTTGGAAGTTTGACGGCGGCGTGACCGCGTCCTTGGCCGGACGGGGGTTTCACGCCAGGCCCACCGCAGCGGGCTGAGGCACGGCTTGTCACCGCTGGGACATCAGCGCCGCGAGGCGGCGACCTAGAATCGAACGACCGTTCTATTTCACCAGAACATCCCACCAGGAGAAGCCCATGGGTGCCCGCTACGAAGTCCGCGACGGCGTTGCCGTCATCACGCTGGACAACCCGCCGGTCAACGGTCTGGGCATGGCGACGCGGCAGGCCGTGGCTGCGGGGGTCGAGCAGGCGGTGGCCGATGCGGGCGTGCGCGGCATCGTCGTCACCGGCGCCGGCAAGGCCTTCTCTGGCGGCGCCGACATCAAGGAGTTCGGCTCGCCCAAGGCCCTGGCAGAGCCCAACCTGCTGAGCCTGATCAAATTGCTGGAAGACTGCCCCAAGCCGGTGGTCGCGGCCATCAACGGCGTTTGCATGGGCGGCGGGCTCGAACTGTCGCTGGGCGCGCATTACCGCGTCGCCGCGCCGGGTGTGAACGTGGCGCTGCCCGAGGTCAAGCTCGGCCTGATCCCCGGGGCCGGCGGCACGCAGCGCCTGCCCCGTGTGCTGGGCGTGGAGACGGCACTGAACATGATCGTCAGCGGCGAGCCGGTCAAGAGTGAATTGCTGGCTGCCCTGCCCGGGCAGAAGCTGTTCGACCGCATCGCCGAGGGCGACGTGGTGACCGCGGCCATCGCGTTGGCAAACGAGGTCGCGGCGCAGCCCGGCCCCTACCCGCGGGTGCGTGACCTGAAGTGCACCCACCCGAACGCCGACGCCTACTTCCAGTTTGCGCGCAACATGGCGCGGACGATGGCCAAGAACTTCCCGGCACCGGTGAAGTGCGTGGATGCGGTGGAGATGGCCGTCAAGTTTGGAACCGGCAGCAAGTTCGACGAAGGCATGCAATTCGAGCGCGAGGCCTTCATCGTGCTGATGATGACGCCCGAGAGCAAGGCGCTGCGCCATGCCTTCTTCGGCGAACGTGCCGCCGGCAAGATCCCCGATGTGCCGGAAGACACGCCGCAGCGGCCCGTCAAGAAGGTCGGCGTGATCGGCGCAGGCACCATGGGCGGCGGCATCAGCATGAACTTCCTGAATGCCGGCATCCCCGTGACGATGCTGGAGATGAAGCAGGACGCGCTGGACCGTGGCGTGGCCACCATCCGCAAGAACTACGAAGGCCAGGTCAAGAAGGGCAAGCTGAAGGCAGACAAGTTCGAGCAGCGCATGGGCTTGCTGAGCACGACGCTGAATTACGCCGACTTGAAGGACGCCGACCTGATCATCGAGGCGGTGTTCGAGGAGATGGGCGTCAAGGAAAAAGTCTTCAAGATGCTGGACGAAGTGGCCAAGCCCGGCGCCATCCTGGCCAGCAACACCAGCACGCTGGACGTGGACCAGATCGCGGCCTTCACGAAGCGGCCGCAGGATGTGGTCGGCATGCACTTCTTCAGCCCGGCCAACGTGATGAAATTGCTGGAGGTGGTGCGCGGCAAGCACACCGCCAAGGACGTGCTGGCCACCGTCATGGGCGTGGCCAAGACCATCCGCAAGACGGCGGTGGTCTCGGGTGTGTGCGACGGCTTCATCGGCAACCGCATGATCGAGCAGTACAGCCGCCAGGCGGGCTTTCTGCTGGAAGAGGGCTGCACGCCGGCCCAGGTGGACCGCGCGGTCGAGAAGTTCGGCTTTGCCATGGGCCCGTTCCGAATGGGCGACCTGGCGGGCAACGACATCGGCTGGGCCATTCGCAAGCGGCGTTATGCCGAGAAGCCGCACATGCGTTACAGCAAGACCGCGGACCTGCTGTGCGAAATGGGCCGTTACGGACAAAAGACGCAGGCGGGCTGGTACGACTACGTGCCCGGCAAGCGCGACGCGATCCCGTCGGACGTGGTGGTGAAGATGATCGAGGACCACCGCGCCGCGCTGGGCATCGCCGCGCGAGAGCGCGGCGACACCGTGCCGCCGCCGCGCAAGATCAGCGACGAGGAGATCGTGCACCGGCTGGTCTATGCGCTGATGAACGAGGGCGCGAAGATCCTGCAAGAGGGCATTGCCAGCAAGGCCAGCGACATCGACATGGTCTACCTGACCGGTTACGGCTTCCCGCTGTTCCGCGGCGGGCCCATGTGCTATGCCGACAGTCAGGGCTTGTTCAACGTCGTGCAGACGATGAAGCGTTTTGCCGCCAACCCGCTGGACGACGCCAGCTTCTGGCAGCCGGCGCCGTTGCTGGCGAAATTGGCCGCCGAAGGCAAGTCGTTCACCTGAGTGGCCGGGCAAGCGCGCAGCCCGCGTCAAGGTGCGAACCCGAACTGGAGACGGACATGAACGACCGCGCCACCTTTACCCGCATGGAGGCCAGCACCGCCGAGGACTGGGGCAAGATCGTCCCGGAGTTCATGCAGTTCGCGCGCGCCTTGCCCGACCGGCTGATGGCGCACCTGAAATTGCTGGAAGGTGATTACGGCGGCTTTCCCATCGACCGCTACCAGCATTCGCTGCAGACGGCCACGCGCGCATTGCACGATGGCCGCGACGACGAATACGTGGCCTGCGCGTTGCTGCACGACATCGGCGACACGCTGGGGCCGTTCAACCACTTCGACATCGCCGCGGCCATCCTCAAGCCCTTCGTCAGCGAGCCCAACCTGTGGATGGTGCAGCACCACGGCATCTTCCAGGGCTACTACTTCTTCCACCACATCGGGCTGGACCGCGACCTGCGCGACCAGTTTGCAGGCCACCCGCACTACACGCGCACCGAAGAGTTCTGCGCGCTGTACGACAACCCGGCTTTCGATCCGAAGGCACCCACGCTGCCGCTGGCCGAGTTCGAGCCCGTGTTGCGGCGCGTGTTCGCAGCGCCCAAACAATCCGTCTACAAGGCCGCTGTTGAAGTCTGAAACCACGGCCTGATCCCGCAGTCTGCTTGCTGCCTGCTTGCAGCGTGCTTGCAGCCGGACACCACGGCCCGACCCCGTCCCACCGAGGAACCCACCATGAGCCAAGCCGTCATCGTTTCCACCGCCCGCACGCCCCTGGCCAAGAGCTGGAAGGGTGCCTTCAACATGACGCATGGCGCCACGCTGGGCGGCTTTGCCGTGAGTGCCGCGGTCGAGCGTGCCGGCATCGACGCCGCCGAGGTCGATGACGTCATCATGGGTTGCGCCACGCCCGAAGGCGCCACCGGCAGCAACATCGCGCGCCAGATCGCCTTGCGCGCCGGCCTGCCCATCACCACCAGCGGCGTCACCGTCAACCGCTTCTGCAGCAGCGGCCTGCAGACCATTGCGATGGCGGCGCAGCGCATCGTTGCCGGCGAGGCCGACATCTTTGTCGCCGGCGGCGTCGAGAGCATCTCCTGTGTGCAGAACGAGGCCAACACCCACATGCTGGTCGACCCCTGGCTGCTGGAGCACAAGCCCACCATCTACTGGAACATGCTGCAGACGGCCGAGCAGGTGGCCAAGCGCTACAAGATCGAGCGCGAGCGCATGGACCGCTACGGCGCGGCCAGCCAGCAGCGCGCCACCGCCGCGCTGGAGGCCGGGCTGTTCAAGGACGAGATCGTGCCCGTCACCGTCACCGCCGGTGTGGCCGACGCGGTGATGGGTCTGCGCAGCAAGGAAGTGACGATCGCCAACGACGAAGGCATCCGCCCGGGCACCACTTATGAGGCCGTCAGCGGCATCAAGCCGGCGCTGCCCGGGGGCGTGATCGCCGCCGGCAACGCCAGCCAGTTCAGCGACGGCGCTGGCGCCTGCGTGCTGATGCACGAGGCCGTGGCCGAGCGCAAGGGCCTGAAGCCGCTGGGCCGCTTTCTGGGCTTTGCGGTGGCCGGCTGCGAGCCCGACGAGATGGGCATCGGCCCGGTCTACGCCGTGCCCAAAGTGCTGAAGCGCCTGGGCCTGACGGTCGCCGACATCGACCTGTGGGAATTGAACGAGGCCTTCGCGGTGCAGGTGCTGTATTGCGCGGACGTGCTGGGCATCCCGATGGACCGCTTGAACGTCAACGGCGGCGCGATTGCGGTCGGCCACCCCTACGGCGTCAGCGGCCAGCGCCTGACCGGCCATGCGCTGATCGAGGGCAAGCGCCGCGGCGCCAGGCGCGTGTGCGTGACCATGTGCATCGGCGGCGGCATGGGCGCGGCGGGCGTGTTCGAGGTGCTGTGATGGACTGGGGCGGGCGGTGCACGATGGCTGCGCTGGCGATAGATGCCGCGCGGTGGGCCCTGCTGGCGCTGGCGCTGCTGTTGGCGCTGTGCCTGCCGGGCGGCCATGCCCTGGCGCAGGGCAGTACCCCGTTCCGCCCCGACGAGTCCGTCGCCGAACGCGACACCGTCGCCAGCGTGCACCTGGCGCTGCAGTACAAGGACTGCAGCCGCGCCGTGTCGCACCTCAACGGCGGGCTTCGCGCGCGCTACACCGGCATCTACCTGCTGGCCGGGGCGATGTACGAGAACGGCCTGTGCCTGAAGGCGGACTGGGACCGCGCCCAGGGCCTGTACCAGCGCGCGCAGGAGGCTGGGCACAGCGGCGGCGGCTACCGCCTGGTGGCCGGGGCCGCCGTCAACCCGCCCGGGGCGGGCCCGCGCGACGTGGGCCTGGCACTGTGGTGGGGGCAGGAAGTGCTGGGCGCAGGCCTGCCCGAGCCCTGCCGCGTGCCCGCCTTCGTGCACAAGGATGCCGAGGCCTACGTGCTGACCTTGCAACGCTGGCCGCCCGAGCGGCTGGCGCACTGTGTCTACAGCGCCGGGGTGATGGCCGCCGCGATCGCCGACCTGGCGTTTCCGTCCGCGGCTGTCGAACTGCAACTCACTGGCGAGATCGAGATGCGCTTCCTGCCCGCGCGCGGCGAGATCGAGTGGAAGACCCTGTCGCTGGACGTGGCCGACAGCATCGGCCTGCGCGGCCAGGAAGCGGCCGAGCGCCGACTCACGCGCAAGGGCCGCGAGACCTTCGAGAGTTACATGCGCGATCTCGGCGAACGTGCGCTGAAGCGCTACATCCGGCCCGCTGGCATTCCCGATAACTGGGTGATGACCAGCAGCTTTGCGTTCTCGTTTCGCTGAGTCCATAGCGTCCGTACTGCCTCCGATGCGCCCCCTGATCGACTTCCTGCTGCACGACTGGCTGCACATCGACAGCCTGCTGGCGCGCCCGCGCTTTGCCGACCACAGCCGCGAGACCTTTGCCCAGGTGCTGGACACCTGCGAACGCATTGCGCGCGACAAGTACGCGCCCTTCAATCGGCTGGTGGACGTGCAGGAGCCGCGCGTCGAACAGACCCCCGACGGCGACCGAGTCGTGCTGCCGCAGGCCACCTTCGATGCCTGGCAGGCCTATGCCGACAGCGGCATGCTGTCGGCGGCGCAGGACTTCGAGATCGGCGGCATGCAACTGCCCTACACGGTCGAGGCCGCCGCCAACGCCTTCTTCGCCCGCGCCAGCGTCAGCATCGGCAGCGGCATGCTGACGGTGGGCAATGCCAACCTGCTGATGAAACACGGCACTCCAGCGCAGCGCGAGGTGTTTGCGCTGAACCAGTTCAACGG
This sequence comes from Burkholderiales bacterium, assembly GCA_038249905.1. Classification (GTDB taxonomy): domain Bacteria; phylum Pseudomonadota; class Gammaproteobacteria; order Burkholderiales; family Burkholderiaceae_C; genus Rubrivivax. Next base: position 2,603 of record JBBSCX010000012.1, on the reverse strand, counting down.
CCGCTTCAGCGGCACCATGTGCCTGAGCGAGCCGCAGGCCGGGTCCAGCCTGTCCGACGTCGCGACGCGCGCCGAACCCGATGGCGCCGGCTTCGATGCCGACCCGCTCGGCCCGCGTTACCGGCTGCGCGGCAACAAGATGTGGATCAGCGCCGGTGAACATGAGCTGACCGAGAACATCGTCCATCTGGTGCTGGCCAAGATCCCCGGCGCGGACGGCAAGCTGGTGCCGGGCACTCGCGGCATCTCGCTGTTCATCGTGCCCAAGAAATTGGTGGGCGCGGACGGGCAGTTGACCGGCGAACGCAACGACGTCGCGCTGGCGGGCCTGAACCACAAGTGCGGCTGGCGCGGCACCACCAACACGCTGTTGAACTTCGGCGAAGGGCGCTATCCGGCCCGGGGCGCTGCGGGTGCCATCGGCTACCTGGTGGGTGAGCCGGGCCAGGGCCTGCGCTGCATGTTCCACATGATGAACGAGGCGCGCATCGGTGTCGGCATGTGCGCCACGATGCTGGGCTTTGCGGGCTTCGAGGCCTCGCGCGATTACGCGCTGCAGCGACCGCAGGGACGGCCCATCACCGGCGCCGGCAAGGACCCGTCGCAGCCGCCGGTGCCCATCGCGCAGCACGCCGACGTCAAGCGCATGTTGCTGGCGCAGAAGAGCTATGCCGAAGGCGCGCTGGCGCTGGAGTTGTATTGCGCGCGGCTGGTCGACGAACTGCACACCGCCGAGGGCGCGGCCGCCGCAGAAGCAGGTTTGCTGCTGGAGGTATTGACGCCGATCGCCAAGAGCTGGCCCAGCGAGTGGTGTCTGGAGGCCAATTCACTCGCCATCCAGGTGCTGGGCGGCTACGGCTACACGCGCGACTTTCCGGTCGAGCAGTACTGGCGCGACAACCGCCTGAACATGATCCACGAAGGCACGCACGGCATCCAGGCGCTGGACCTGCTGGGGCGCAAGGTGGTGATGGACGGCGGTGCCGGCTTCAAATTGCTGGTCGGGCGCGTCAAGGCCACCATCGAGGGCGCCTTGCATGTGCCCGGGCTGGCCGAAGACGCCCACGCGCTGGCCGCGGCGCTGCAGCAGTTGAGCGCGGCCACCCAGGCCGCCTGGGCCAGCGGCGTGCCCGAAGAAGCGCTGGCCAATGCCACGCCCTACCTGCAGGCTTTCGGGCATGTGGTGCTGGCCTGGATCTGGCTGGACGTGGCCCTGGTCAGCGCCCACCGGCCCGGGGCGATGGCCGCGCAGCGCTATTTCTACGCCTACGAACTGCCCAAGACCGGTGCCTGGCTGGGCCCGGTGGCGCGGCGCGAGGCCTTGTGCCGCACGCTGGACCCGGCGCTGTTGTGATGCCGCTGTCGTGGTGCCGCTGTTTTGACGCCACTGCGGTGAGGCCGCTGACGTGAGCCCCAAGACCGCCGAGACCTGGGCCTGGCTGCTGATCTTCGGCGGCCTGCTGCTGGGCAGCATGGGCTTGTTTGTGCTGCGCCAGGGCGGTGAGCCGGTCTGGGGTGGGGTGGCCGCGGGCGTGGGCCTGGCGGCAGTCGTCACTGGCGTCTTTTTGGTCTTCAAGCGCTCGCGCATGTAACGCGGCACAGCGCAAGTGCATCCAGAAACCTGCAGAACAAGGACACCGCCATGAGCACCCCCGTGCAGCAACTCTTCGACCTCAGCGGCCAGGTGGCCCTGGTCACCGGCGGTTCACGCGGCCTGGGCCTGCAGATCGCCGAGGCCCTGGGCGAAGCCGGCGCCAAGGTGATGTTGACCAGCCGCAAGGCCGCCGACCTGGAAGAGGCCGTGGCCCACCTGGCCGAGCGCGGCATCACGGCAGGGTGGATTGCCGCCGACGCCAGCGACCCGGTCGAGGTGCAGAAGGTGGTGGACGAGACCCTGCACCGCATGGGCCGCATCGACATCCTGGTCAACAACGCGGGCGCCACCTGGGGCGCACCGGCCGAGGACTACCCGCTGGCGGCCTGGGACAAGGTGATGAACCTGAACATCCGCAGCGTGTTCCTGATGTCGCAGGCGGTGGGCCGCGCCTGGATGATTCCGCACCGGGGCGGTCGCATCATCAACGTCGCGTCGATTGCCGGGCTCGGCGGTTCGACCGACATGAAGTTCATCGCCTACGGCACCAGCAAGGGCGCCGTCGTCAACTTCACGCGCACGTTGGCCGGCGAATGGGGCGCGCATGGCATCACCGTCAATGCGCTGGCGCCAGGCTTCTTTCCCAGCAAGATGACGGCTGGCCTGCTGGCCGCGCTGGGCGAGGAGAAGCTGGCCGCGGGCGCGCCGCTGAAGCGCCTGGGCGACGACGACGACCTGAAGGGCGCGGCGCTGCTGTTTGCCAGCGCCGCGGGCAAGCACATCACCGGGCAGATCCTGGCCGTGGACGGTGGTGTCAGCGCCGTGCACGGCGGCGGCTGAACCCTGCCGCAACTGTCCACATGCGCAAGCTGAACTTTCCGGTCCACATCCCCTTCGTCGAGGCGCTGGGGCTGGAGCTGTGGGGCCTGAGCGAGGGCCATGCCGAATTGCGTGTGGACCTGGCCGAAGCCCACCTGAACAGTTGGGAAGTGGCCCATGGCGGCGTATT
>JBBSCX010000011.1:0-23966 GCA_038249905.1 Burkholderiales bacterium | reverse complement strand
GGGGGGCCCCCCCCCCGCGACAACCGTCGCAGGTGTCGCATTCGTCGCATTGCGACACCCTGCGACTCAATGCGACGAATGCGACGGACAGTGAGTTATGGCTTTGGCGCATAGACCATGCCCATGTGGTCTGTCACCAGACCCGCGATCAGCAGGTCGTTGAGGGCGCGATAGACAGACGCGCGGTGAATGCCCTGTGCCATGAGTGCATCGCGAAGCGTGGCCTTCTGGACGCCCGCAGATTGACCGGCCAGGTAGCCCATCACCGCCCGCTGCGTCGGCGTCATTTGCCGAGGTTTGTCGCCATTGCTGGGCTGCTCCGAATCGATGACCGCGCAGGCTGTGACAGCGCCGCCCCATTGGTCGACGCCCAATTCCACAGAGATGAACTGCGCGGACAGCCGGTCCCCCTTGCTCGGCAGATCGCGCTGTTTGGTCACGTGCGCGGTGTGCGTCTTGGTGGCCTCATCTGCGGTCACCTCGATCTCGGTGTCCAGCGCAGCACGCAATGAAGAGTGACCGCGCGCGCCCCGGCTGGCGTCCTTGCCGGCGTGGTGGATGTACAGCAGGTGTGCGCCGGTCTCTTCCCGGATGCGGTCGCCGGCACCGACCAGCCTGGACATATCCTGCGCCGCGTTCTCGTCGCCGCCGCCCATCACCCGGGCAACCGTATCGATGACGACAAGCACCACGGGTTCGCCGATCCGCGCCAGCCGCACCTTCACCAGCTCGATCAGGTTGTCGACATCGGCGCTCGGGTCAAGCAGGCTCAGCACCTGGGGTATCAGGCCGAAGGTGCCGATCTCACGATCGAAGTGTTTGCGGTGCGCAGCCAGCCGCAGACGGATCGACCAGGCGCCCTCTGCAGCGATGTAGAGCACAGCACCCTGCCGCGTCTTGCGGCCCAGCCAGGGCAAGCCCAGCGACACACAGATGGCCAGGTGGATGGCAAGGTAGGACTTGCCCGAATTCGACTCGCCGAAGAACATGCTCATGCCGCCGGCCGTCAGCACGTTCTCGACAATCTGCGGCGGTGGCTGCAGTTCCTTCGGTAGCTCGCGCGCCCACTCGACGCGGATGGAATCCGCAGCCGTCTGGTTCTCTGCCTTGCAGCGCAGTTCGGCACTCAGCACGGCAAGGCGCGCGTTAAGTGCTTCGGTGCCGTGCTGGCCCGTGGCGGCCCTTTCGATGGCCCGGCCGATGCTGGCCAGCTGGCGCCGTCTTGCGGCCTCTCTGATAAGCCCGGCATGCGCCGCGACGCCCCGGTCACTCAGTACGCTTTGGGCCAGCTCGCCCAGGTACTTCAAACCGCCGCAGCGTTCGTCCTCGTTTGTCGAACGCAGTTGCTCGAAGACCGTGATGACGTCGACGTCGACGCCCCTTGCCTGCACCAGGCAGGCAGCACCCCAAATCGTGCGATGGTCTTCGCAGGAAAACTCCGAACCGACAAGCCCGCCTGAGCGCGCCTGGTTGAGGGCGTCAGCGAAGCTCAGAACAGCGCCCAGCACCGCCTGTTCTGCGGCGCTAGGGTCAGGGATGGGCGCGGCCGTTTCGCCCTGGGCTTTCTGCGCAGACGTCTGCACAGACTATTCCGCACCCGGCTTGCCGCGCAGCCGCTGCATGACGCGCCTGGCCATGCGCCGCTGCCAACGGTTCTTTGGTGTGTTGTCCATCGGCGCCGGCCCTTTGACCAGCGCCAGAAGTTCGGCACGCCTGCCGGCGGATCGTTGGTTCTTAGCCATGTGCGGCCGCCGCTGCACGCTTCTGGCCAATGGCCACGATCGCGCGGTCGAAAGCCTCGGGCTGCACCATCCAGCGGCCGGTGGGACAGGTCAGCGCGCCACACCTGACCAGTTCGTCACGGTTGCGCCGGATGAACCAGCGCAAGGAATCAGTGCTCGGGTAGATGTGCAGCCGCTCGGCGCGGTAGTCATCGGGGCTGCGCAGGTCCAGTGCCCGCGCTGGCGCTGGCGCTGTTTCGGGGGTAGACATTGTGAAAACCTCAGTGTTGACGGGCCTTGCGGGACCCCTGCGGGCTGCAAATGCAGCACCGTTACACCGGATTTCACGCCCATACTCTCCCGCGCAGGGAGGCCCTTAGCTGCCCTTCCCCAGGGCACCCTTCAGCGCTTGGACGTCTAGCCACTCGCCCAGGCCCGTGCGTAGCTGCTTCAGCGTCAGCCCCGGCACGCGCACGTCAAGCTGCCCCGCTGTCTTCAGATCATCGAGTGCGCGCCACAAGTAGCCGCGAGGTGTGGCACTCGGCAAATTGCGTGGGAAGGCCTGCCGCCAGGCATCGGCCAGCAGGAACAGCCAGACACGCGCATCCCTGTCAGGAACAGCGCCGGTCGTGGCCTCTACGCTTGCAGCGGCCTTGATGAGGCCCAGCAACTCGGCAAGCTCGCCGAGTCTCTTGCTGTAGTGCCCTTGCCCTTGGCGATGGCCCTCGGCAAGCTGCATGCGCCCGATCAGCCGCCGATGGCTGGGTGACGCCGGCAGCTCGAACGGCTGCAGCGCTTGGTCCAGGTCTTTCGCTGCGCCCGCCAGCGCACAAAACGCCGAACGGTCAACCGCAGGCACAGCCCTGGCAGTGTCATACCACTGCAGATAGTCGCGCTGCGCCACCAGAATGGCAACGCGCCGCGCCGCAGGATCAGTGATCCTGGGCGCGCGCAGCAGCGACGGGCTAGCGGAGGTCACCCAGCACCCGATTCACCAGCGCTGCCCGGTGTGTGGTGGCCAGGTGGCTGTAGCGCTTGGACATGACCAGGCTTCGGTGGCCCAACAGGTCGCCGATCTCCAGCAGCGTGGCGCCGTTCTTGGCCAGGAAGCTGGCCGCAGAGTGGCGCAGGGTGTGGAAGGTCACGCCCCGGATTTTCGCCACCGCCAGCGCCTGCGCCCAGCGCTGCTCGAAGGCATAGGGCACGCTGCTGGAGCGCTTGGAGGCGAACACCAGGCCATCGGGCCGGCCCTTGCCCTTGCCGGCCGTCAGCAGTTCAAGCGCCGCAGGGATCAGCGGAATCACCTTGCTGTCGCCGTTCTTGGTCAGCTCGATCGATGCCGTCTTGTGCAGCACGTCGATGTCGCGCCAGCGCAGCCCCATCAGCTCGCCTCGCCTGGCGCCAGTGCTCAGCGCCAGCAACACCAGAAGGTACAGCCCCGACCAGGGCGAAGCCTTGCAGGCCAGCAGCAGCCTGTCGCGCTCTTCATCGGTCAGAAACCGCGTCTTGGCGTTGTTCTCTGGCCGCGTCTCGATCGACCCGCACGGGTGCACGTAGCCCTTAGGCGCAATCCGCCGCTTGATGGCCCAGGTGATGACGGCCGACAGCGCTGCGGCGTAGCGGTTGACCGTGGCAGACGCCATAGGCCGGGCCCGGGCCCTGTAGATTCGGTTGCCGTCGGCGTCCAGGCCAGCGAAGTGGCGCGACGGGCGCGCGGCCAGCGCGTCCAGCTCGGCATGTACCTGGTCGTCCGACAGGTCAGCCAAGCTGGACGGCCCGACCCGCTGCACCCACCAGGTCAACCGCTGCACTCGCGTGCCGTCACGCCCGATGTACTGGCTCATGTAGGCATCCACCAGCATGGCAATGGTAACGGTACCGTCACGCATCGGCAGGGCGGCCGGCGCCGTCATGCTGCACCCGCTTCCGTGCGCCCTGTCTGCACCACGCCGCCATCGGCGTTGAACATCTGCCCCACCGGCAGCAAGACCCGTTTGCCCGTGGGGTCGAGGGCTGAATACAGCTTTTCAGGCACCGCGGCCTTGTCCGCAGCCTTTGTCGCCTTGGCTGCTCTGGCTACGCGCATGCGCTCGAAGGATGCGGCCTTGGCCTGCGCCGCGTGGGCCGCTAAAGCCTCTTTGCAGCGTTCAGACTCTGCGAGCTGGCCCTCGATGTACGCCGCAACATCTAGAACACCGACGGCGCGTGAGAGCACTGCCATGACCACGGAGGTGAATGCACAAGCGGCTCCACGCTGGCTGAACGTGTCGCCGCCGGGAGGGTCCCTTTGCACTGCGAATGCCGCCGCTAGGACGTCTTTGGCAGCATGGGATGACAGTGCCTGCGATTGCAGGGCGGCCGCGAACTCCAGTGCCACCGCGTAGCCTGTGCGCCAGCCGTCTCCATAGGACTCAGGCGGGACGTCGAACGCGTTATCGCTGATCCAGCGACCACGCGGGGTTTCAGTGACGGTCCAGAAGGAAAGGCCCGCGCGCTGCCGCCTGATGACCCGGCCATGACTGCGCCGCCGCTTCGCTGTGGCGGGTGCTGGGCCGGTGTTGTGGGTGGCGCTGGCGCCGCAAGTCGCCATCGCCTCGACACCGGCGGATTGAAAAAGCTTTGACATTTTGAAGACCTCGACTCGATGCCCGCCTGAATCACCGGCGGACTGAAGTGAGGGGTTCCTAAATGCCCGTCAACACTGAGAAAAACGCGACATTCTGGAGGCGCGTTCCGGAGTCGAACCGGACTGGACGGATTTGCAATCCGTTGCATAACCGCTTTGCTAACGCGCCGGGGCCGCTCTTGCATCGACAAATCTGCACCGACTCTAACAACAAAGGGAAGCCTGGGCTTCCCTTCTGGTGTGCTGCCAGGCAGCGTATCTGGAGCGGGAAAGGAGGCTCGAACTCCCGACCTCAACCTTGGCAAGGTTGCGCTCTACCAACTGAGCTATTCCCGCAGGGTGTCGACCGTTGCTGCACGCCTTGGTCTGCGTGCGTCGAGCCTTGCAGTATAGCCGATGTTCCCGGGCTCACAGCAAGGTACACGAGGCGATCAATGCGGCAGTGCGTCCACCGGTCCGGCGGGCGTCGCCGGTGCAGGTTTGGCCGCCGCCTCCACAGGCACTTCCTCGGGCGCCGGTTCGGGCTCGGGCAGCGGGGTCGGGCTGCGTTCCAGCGCGATCTCCAGCACCTGGTCGATCCACTTCACCGGCACGATCTCAAGCTTGTTCTTCGCGTTCTCCGGGATGTCCGCCAGGTCCTTGACGTTCTCTTCGGGGATCAGCACCGTCTTCACACCGCCGCGGTGCGCCGCCAGCAGCTTTTCCTTCAGTCCGCCGATGGCAGTGACCTCGCCACGCAAGGTGATCTCGCCTGTCATCGCCACGTCTGCACGCACGGGGATGCCGGTCAGTGCCGACACGAACGCGGTCGTCATGGCCGCGCCCGCGCTAGGCCCGTCCTTGGGCGTGGCACCGTCGGGCACGTGGATGTGAATGTCGCGCTTCTCGAACAATTCATCCTTGATGCCCAGCATGCGCGCGCGTGAACGCACCACTGTGCGTGCCGCCTCGACCGATTCCTTCATCACGTCGCCCAACTGCCCGGTGCGCGTGATGACGCCCTTGCCCGGCATCACCGCGGCCTCGATCGTCAGCAGGTCGCCGCCGACTTCGGTCCACGCCAGCCCGACCACCTGGCCGACCTGATTCTTCTTTTCGGCGCGGCCGAAGTCGTACTTGCGCACGCCCAGGAAATCGTTGAGGTTGTCGGCCAGCACCGTGACCTTGCTCTCGTACTTCTTCAGCTGCACACCCTTGACCACCTTGCGGCAGATCTTGCCGATCTCGCGTTCCAGCGAGCGCACGCCGGCTTCCCGCGTGTAGTAGCGCAGGATGGCGCGGATGGCGTCTTCCGTCACCTCCATCTCTCCGTCTTTCACGCCGTTGTTCTTCTGCTGCTTGGGCAGCAGGTACTTCTGCGCGATGTGCAGCTTCTCGTCTTCGGTGTAGCCGGCCAGGCGGATCACCTCCATCCGGTCCAGCAGCGCCGGCGGGATGTTCATGCTGTTGGAGGTCGCCACGAACATCACGTCCGACAAGTCGAAGTCAACCTCGACGTAGTGGTCGCTGAAGGTGTGGTTCTGTTCGGGGTCGAGCACCTCGAGCAGCGCCGATGACGGGTCGCCACGGAAGTCCATGCCCAGCTTGTCGATCTCGTCAAGCAAGAACAGCGGGTTGCGCACGCCCACCTTGCTCAGGCTTTGCAACACCTTGCCCGGCATGCTGCCGATGTAGGTGCGCCGGTGGCCGCGGATCTCGGCCTCGTCGCGCATGCCGCCCAGCGCCATGCGCACGAACTTGCGCCCGGTGGCGCGCGCCACGCTCTGGCCGAGGCTGGTCTTGCCCACACCCGGGGGGCCCACCAGGCACAGGATGGGCGCCTTCACCTTGTCCACGCGCTGCTGCACCGCGAGGTACTCGAGGATGCGGTCCTTGACCTTCTCCAAGCCGAAGTGGTCCTCGTTCAGCACGTCCTCGGCCAGCGCCAGGTCGTGCTTGATCTTGGTCTTCTTCGCCCAGGGCAGGTTGACCAGCGTGTCGATGAAGTTGCGCACCACCGTGGCTTCAGCGCTCATCGGCGACATCAGCTTGAGCTTCTTCAGCTCGCTGTCGGCCTTCTTGCGCGCTTCCTTGCTCATGCGCGCGGCCGCGATCTTCTTCTCCAGCTCTTCCAGGTCGGCACCTTCTTCGCCGTCGCCCAGTTCCTTCTGGATCGCCTTGACCTGCTCGTTCAGGTAGTACTCGCGCTGGCTCTTCTCCATCTGCCGCTTGACGCGGCCGCGGATGCGCTTTTCAACCTGCAGGATGTCGACCTCGTGCTCCAGCAGTTCGAGCAACTTCTCCAGCCGCTTGGCCACGCTGAACAGGTCCAGCACGCTCTGCTTGGCCTCCAGCTTCAGCGGCAGGTGCGCGGCGATGGTGTCGGCCAGGCGGCCCGGGTCATCGATGCCGGCGATGGAGGTCAGGATCTCGGGCGGGATCTTCTTGTTCAGCTTGACGTAGGCATCGAACTGCTGCGTCACGGCGCGGCGCAGGGCCTCGATCTCGGGGGTGCTGTCGGCTTCGGGCGGCACGGGCTTGACGACACCGATGAAGTGCTCCTCACCGTCCGTCACCTTCATCGTGTTGGCGCGCTGCAGGCCCTCGACCAGCACCTTCACGGTGCCATCGGGCAACTTCAGCATCTGCAGGATCGAGCTGACGCAACCGACCTCGAACATGTCGTCGGCCTTGGGCTCGTCCTTGCCGGCGGCCTTCTGCGCCACCAGCATGATCTGGCGGCCGGCCTCCATCGCCGCTTCCAGCGCCGTGATGGATTTCGGCCGGCCCACGAACAGCGGGATGACCATGTGCGGGAACACCACCACATCGCGCAGCGGCAGCAGCGGCAGGGTGATGGGATCTTCAGGAAGGACGGGATGACCGGACATGGGAGGACCTCTCAGACTCGAAGTGCCTACTTGGGGACCGCGAGTGCGAATGCAAGGGAAAGGGCGGGACCGGGCGTCAGCCGGTCGGCGAGGCTCAGGCGCTGGCCTTCTGCTCGCGGTACACGAGCAGCGGCTTGGCGCCGTCTTCGACGATGTGGTCGTCGATCACGACCTTGGCCACACCGTCCATCGTGGGCAGGTCGAACATGGTGTCGATGAGCGCCTGCTCCATGATCGACCGCAGGCCGCGCGCACCTGTCTTGCGGGCCAGCGCCTTTTTCGCGATGGCCAGCAAGGCCGAGGGACGGACCTCCAGCTCGACGCCGTCCATCAGGAACAGCTTCTGGTACTGCTTGACCAGTGCGTTCTTGGGCTCGGTCAGGATCTGGATCATCGCGTCCTCGGTCAGCTCGCCGAGGGTGGCCACCACCGGCAGCCGGCCGACGAGTTCGGGGATGAGCCCGAACTTGATCAGGTCTTCGGGCTCGACGCTGCGGAACACCTCTGAACTGCGCTTTTCGGTCTTGCTGTGCACGGTGGCCGCAAAGCCGATGCCCGACTTCTCGGTGCGGTTCTGGATCACCTTCTCCAGCCCGTCGAAGGCACCGCCGCAGATGAACAGGATGTTGGTCGTGTCGATCTGCAGAAAGTCCTGATTCGGGTGCTTGCGCCCGCCCTGCGGCGGCACGCTGGCCATCGTGCCTTCGACCAGCTTCAGCAGTGCCTGCTGCACGCCTTCGCCCGACACGTCGCGGGTGATGCTGGGGTTGTCGGACTTGCGCGAGATCTTGTCGATCTCGTCGATGTAGACGATGCCTCGCTGCGCGCGCTCGACGTCGTAGGCGCAGTTCTGCAGCAGCTTCTGAATGATGTTCTCGACATCCTCGCCGACGTAGCCGGCTTCGGTCAGCGTGGTGGCGTCGGCGATGACGAAGGGCACGTTCAACAGCCGCGCCAGCGTCTGCGCCAGCAACGTCTTGCCGCTGCCCGTGGGGCCGATGAGCAGGATGTTGGACTTGGTCAACTCGACCTCGTCCTTGCCGGCGCTGCTGGCCGCGCTCATGTGCTTGAGCCGCTTGTAGTGGTTGTAGACGGCCACCGACAGCGTGCGCTTGGCGGCGTCCTGGCCGATCACGTACTGGTCGAGGCTGGATTTGATCTCGCCCGGCACCGGCAGGTCGGACTTGCCCGCCTTGGCCGTGGCGCCTTCAGCCGGCACCTCGTCACGGATGATGTCGTTGCACAGCTCGATGCACTCGTCGCAGATGAATACGGACGGCCCGGCGATGAGCTTCTTCACCTCATGCTGGCTCTTGCCGCAGAACGAGCAGTACAGAACTTTCTCGCCGGAGGCGCCCTTCTTTTCGGCCATGGGAAGTGTGCGTTGTGCTAGTCAGGTGGTCTCGGGCCATCATAGTGCAAAGGCCCGGATGGTCACTGTGGGGAGATGGGGCTGAAAACCGGGTCTGGCGCGCCGGCTGCTTTGCGGCGTCGACTGATCCGAAGAAGTGCGCCAGCAGTCCCCGGCTTCAACCTTCGGCCCCGCCGTCAGCCCCGGTTCGGGCCCGCAAGATCAGCTGCGCTTTTCCAGCACCTGATCGATGAGGCCGTAGTCCAGCGCCTCGGTGGGCGACATCCACCGGTCGCGCTCCATGTCGGCGGCGATGCGCTCCAGCGGCTGGCCGGTGCGGTCGGCGTAGATGCGATTGAGCTGCTCGCGCGTCTTGATGATCTCGCGCGCCTGGATCTCGATGTCGGTGGCCTGTCCCTGAGCACCGCCGCTGGGCTGGTGGATCATCACCCGGCTGTTGGGCAGCGCCAGCCGCTTGCCCTTGGCGCCCGCCATCAGCAAAAAGCTGCCCATGCTGGCGGCCATGCCCATGCACATGGTCGAGACATCGGGCTTGATGAAGTTCATGGTGTCGAAGATCGACAGCCCGGCGCTGACGCTGCCGCCCGGGCTGTTGATGTACAAAAAGATATCCTTGTCCGGGTTCTCCGACTCCAGGAACAACAACTGCGCGACCACCAGGTTCGCCACCCCGTCGTTGACGGGGCCGACGAGGAAGACGATGCGCTCGCGCAGCAGGCGCGAGTAGATGTCGTAGGCGCGTTCGCCCCGGCCGGACTGTTCGATGACGATGGGCACCATGCCCAGGCCGACGGTGTCTTGCACGCTCATATCCGTTCCTCTCAGGCCGCAGCCATCAGTTCATCAAACGGTAGCACCTTGTCGGTGACCTGCGCCCGGGCGAGGACGAACTCGGTCACGTTGTTCTCGATCACCACCGCCTCGACCTCGGCCATGCGCTGGCGGTCGCCCAGGTACCAGCGCATCACTTCTGCCGGCTTCTCGTAGCTCTGGCTCATCTCCTCGATGTGCTTTTGCAACTGCTCGGGCTTGGCCTGCAGGTTGTTGGCCTTGACGAGTTCGGCCACCACCAGACCCAGCCGCACGCGGCGCTCGGCCTGCGGCTGAAACATCTCGGGCGGGATCGGCGCCGTCTCGGCGTCTTTCACGCCGCGCTGCTTGAGGTCGGCGCGCGCGTTCTCGATCAGGCGCTGCGTTTCGTTGTGGACCAGGGCCCTGGGCAGCTCAAGCTCGGCCGCCTTCGACAGCGCGTCCATGACGGCGGCCTTGTTGCGGCTCTGCACGCGGAACTTGACCTCACGCTGGAGGTTCTTCTTCACGTCGCCGCGCAGGCCTTCGACGGTCGCGTCGGTGATGCCCAGGCCCTTGGCGAAGGCCTCGTTGACCTCGGGCAGGTGCTGGGCCTCGATTTTCTTCATCGTCACCAGGAAGTCGGCTTCCTTGCCCGCGACATCGGCGCTGCCGTAGTCGGCCGGAAACTGCAGCGGGAAGGTCTTGCTCTCGCCGACCTTCATGCCGCGCACGGCCTTGTCGAACTGCTCCAACATCTGGCCTTCGCCGATGATGAACTGGAAGGCCGTGGCCTGGCCGCCGGCGAAGGGCTCGCCGTCGATCTTGCCTTCGAAGTCGATGGTGACGCGGTCGGTCTCCTGTGCGCCTTCGACTTGCGGCCGCAGCGCGAAGGTGCGCCGCTGCTTGCGCAGGATCTCGACCGTGCGGTCGATGGCGGCTTCGGTCACTTCGGTGCTGATGCGCTCGACCTGGGCCGCGACCAGGTCGCCGATGCTGACTTCGGGATAGACCTCGAACACGGCGTCGAAGGCCAGTGCGCCTTCGGGTGAGGGTTCCTTCTGCGTGATGCGCGGCTGGCCGGCGACGCGCAGCCGGGCCTCGTTGGTGGCGTCGGCAAAGGCCTGGCCGACGCGGTCGTTGACCACCTCGTACTGCACGCTGTAGCCGTAACGCTGCGTGACGACGCTCATCGGCACCTTGCCGGGGCGGAAGCCGTCGGCCTTGACGGTGCGCGCCAGCTTCTTCAGCCGCGTGTCGATCTCGCCGTTGATGACTTGCGCTGGCAGCGTCAGGGTGATGCGGCGCTCGAGCTTTTCCAGGGTTTCGACGGTGACGGCCATGTGCTCTCTCGGAGATCGGGGTGGGGGTGCGGCTGGGGTTTGCCTGGTGCGCGGGGCCGGACTCGAACCGGCACGCCGGTGAAGGCGTCAGGACCTAAACCTGGTGCGTCTACCAATTTCGCCACCCGCGCGGGTGCTGAGTCCGGCCATCAGGCCGGACAGCAAACCGGTGAGTTTACCGTGCCGGCACCACCCACTTCACCCTTCGCTTCGCACCGCCCTTTTCACCCGAAACGACGCCGCGTACATCGCCGGCAGCGCCAGCAGCGTCAGCGCCGTGGCGACGATCAGCCCACCCATGATGGCCACCGCCATCGGCCCCCAGAACACGCTGCGCGACAGCGGGATCATTGCCAGCACCGCCGCCGCCGCCGTCAGCACGATGGGGCGGAAGCGCCGCACGGCCGACTCGACGATGGCGTCCCAGGTGGGCACGCCGGCGCGGCGGTCCTGCTCGATCTGGTCGATCAGGATGACGGAGTTGCGCACGATCATGCCGAACAAGGCAATCACGCCCAGCAGCGCCACGAAGCCGAACGGGCGGTTCAGCAACAGCAGCGCACCGGCCACGCCAGCGATGCCCAGGAAGCCGGTCAGGAACGCCAGCAGCGAACGGCTGAAGCTCTGCAACTGCAGCATCAGCAGCGTGAACATGATGAACAGCGCCACCGGGAGCCCCGCGGCAATGCTGCCCTGCCCCTTGCTGCTTTCTTCCACCGCCCCGGCAATCTCGATGCGATAGCCCGGCGGCATCTGCGCCGACAACTGCTGCAGCGCCGGCCAGACCGCGGCCGTCACGGTCGGGCCCTGCACGCCTTCGACCACGTCGCCCTGCACGGTGATGGCGTACTGCCGGCCCTCGCGCCACATCACACCGGGCTCGAAACCGAACTCGACCTGGGCGATCTGGGTCAGCGGTACCGACAGTCCGCTGCGGGTGGGCACGTAGCCGTTGGACAGGTCGGTCAACTGGCTGCGTTCGTCGGCCGGCTGGCGCAGCACGATGTCGACCAGCTTGTCGCCTTCGCGGTACTGGCCGATGGTGCTGCCCGACAGGATGGTGCGCGAGGCCTGCGCCAGGGCTTGGCTGGTGACGCCCAGCGCGCGGGCTTTGTCCTGGTCGACCGCCAGGCGCAGCACCTTGATGCTCTCGTTCCAGTTGTCGTTGACGCCGCGCATGCTGGCGTTGCTGCGCAGCACCGCCTTGGCCTGGTCGGCCCACTGTCGCACCTGGGCTGCATCCTCACCGAGGACGCGAAACTGCACCGGGTAGGGCACCGGCGGCCCGTTGGGCAGCAATTTGACGCGGCCGCGCACCTCGGGGAATTCGCTGGCCAGGATCTCGGGCAGGCGCTTGCGCAGCGCCTCGCGCTCGGGCAGGCCACGCGGCAGCACGATGGCCTGGCTGACGTTGCTCTGCGGGAAGATCTGGTCCAGCGGCAGATAAAAACGCGGCACCCCGGAGCCGACCCAGGTGGTGACGCTCTGCACCCCGGCTTCGGCGCGCATGCGGGCCTGGAAGCGGCGCGCCACGTCGTCGCTGCTCTGGATGGTCGAGCCCTCGGGCAGCCACAGGTCGACCAGGATCTCGGGCCGGCTGGAGTCGGGGAAAAACTGCTGCTGCACGCGCCCCATGCCGGCGATGCCGAGCGCGAAGCTGAGCAATGTCAGACCGATGGTGATCCAGCGGTGCTGCACGCACCAGTCGACGGTGCGGCGCAGTCGGCGGTAGAACGGGCCATCGTAGAGATCGTGTTCGGCGGCGTGCGCGTGGGCCACGCTGCCCTGGCCCTGGCCTTGGCCATCTCCCACGCCCTTGCCGTCCCCGGCCGTCGGCGCTGGTGCCACATTGGCCCGCGTGCGCAACAGCCACCAGCCCAGGTAGGGCACGAAATACACCGACACCAGCCACGAGATCACCAGCGCCGCCGAGGTGACGGCGAAGATGGCGAAGGTGTATTCGCCGGTCACCGACTTCGCCATGCCGATGGGCAGGAAGCCTGCCGCCGTGATCAGCGTGCCGGTCAACATCGGCATCGCCACCAGTTCGTAGGTGAAGGTGGCGGCACGCATTTTGTCGTGCCCTTCCTCGATCTTGCGCACCATCATCTCGACGGCAATGATGGCGTCGTCCACCAGCAGGCCCAGAGCGATGATCAGGCTGCCCAGGCTGATCTTGTGCAGGCCCACGCCCCAATAGAACATGGTCACGAAGGTGATCGCCAGCACCAGCGGGATGGTGATGCCCACCACCAGGCCGGGCCAGATGTCCACACCGAATCCAAATCGTCCGGGCCGTCTGTACAGCCCCAGGCTGATGAAGCTGACGGCCAGCACGATGACGATGGCCTCGATCAACACGGTCACGAACTCGCCCACCGATCGCGACACCGCGCTGGGCTGGTCCTGCACCTGTTCCAGCGTGATGCCGATCGGCAGCTCGGCCTGCACCTGTGCCGCTGTGCTGCGCAGCGCCCTGCCCAGCGCGATGATGTCGCCACCGGCAGCCATCGACACCCCCAGCGCGATCACCTCCTGCCCCTGGTGCCTCACGATCACGCCCGGCGGGTCGGCATAGGCGCGCTGGATGTCGGCGATGTCGCCCAGGCGGATCTGGCTGGCCACGCCGGTGGCCGCATTGACGCCGCGGATCGGGAACTGGCGCAACTGCTCGACCGAGTTGAACTGCCCGCCCACACGCACCTGCAGGTTCTCCAGCCCGGCGTTGAGCACGCCGGCGCCCTCGACCGCGTTCTGCGCCCCGATCTGGTTGATGACCTGGCTGAAGTCCAGGCCCAGCTGTGCCAGCCGCTTCTGCGAGATCTCGACGAAGATCTTTTCGGGCCGCGCGCCGAAAGTCTGCACCTTGGCCACGTCGGGCACCAGCAGCAGGCGCTGGCGCACCCGGTCGGCGTGTTCACGCAGTTCCTCGCGGCTGAAGCCGTCGGCCGAGAGCGCGAAGATGGAGCCGTAGACGTCGCCGAAGTCGTCGTTGAAGACCGGCCCGGTCACGCCCTGCGGCAGCGTGCTGCGCATGTCGCTGATGCGCTTGCGGGCCTGGTACCAGCTGTCCGGCACCCCAGCGGCGGGCGAAGAGTCGGCCAGTTGCAGGATGGTCAGTGACTCGCCGGGCTTGGTGTAGCTGCGGATCTTGTCGGCGTGCGGTACCTCCTGCAGCGTCTTCTCGATCTTGTCGGTCACCTGCTCGGCCATCTGCTGCGCGGTGGCGCCCGGCCAGAAGGCCTGCACCACCATGGCGCGGAAGGTGAACGGCGGGTCTTCGTCCTGGCCGAGCTGGAAGTAGGCCGTGAAGCCCAGCACCATCAGCACCACCATCAGGTAGCGCGTCAGGGCCGGGTGCTCCAGCGCCCAGCGCGAGACATTGAAGCGCGAGACCGCGGTAGGCGTGCCAGGCAGGACGGCGCCTGCGGCCGGAGTGGGCTGCGACATGGGGGCTCCGGGGGTTCAGCGCGAGACGGGCGTCGCGACCGGGGTCGCGGCAGGCGCCGGTGTGGCAGTCGATGCAGAGGTCATTGCGGCAGCGGAAGTGGGCGTCAGGCCTGGGACCACGGGACCTACCGGCGGCACGTAGAACTTCACTTTCTGGCCCGGCGTCAGCATGTGCACGCCGGCCGTCACTACCGTCTGGCCAGGGCGCAGGCCTGCGGCCACCACCACCGTGTTGCCCTCGGCCCCGGCCACCTGCACCGGCTGCAGCTGCACCGTCATGGTGGCGCGGTCCAGCACCCAGACCGCGGCACCGCTGCCCTGCTGCATCACCGCCGACAGTGGCAATTTGCTGATGTCGGTCACGGGCGGCTGCTCGATGCTCACGGTGACGGTCTGACCCAGTTCGAGCGCGGTTCGGCCCAGGTCGGCCTTGACCAGGAAGGTGCGGGTCGCGGGGTCGGCGGCAGCAGCGACCTCGCGCACCGTCGCCTTCAGGCTGGCCGCACTGCCCCAGGGGCGCACGCTCAGCGCGCCGACCCGTCCCTGCAGCGCGCGCACGGCGGCCGCTGCGTCTTCGGAGACCGAGAACACCGCGTCGCGCGGTCCCTCGTGGGCCAGGCGCAGCACCGGCGCGCCGGCGGCCAACACCTGCCCGGGCTCGGCCTCGACAGCGGTGACGACACCGGCGGCCGTCGCCGTCAGCAAGGCATAGGCAGCCTGATTGCCCTGCACAGCGGCCTGCGCCCGGGCCTGGTCGCGCTGGGCGCGGGCGGCCTTCAGCGTGGTTTCGCGACGCTCGAGCTCGAAGGCGCTGATGAAACCCTGCGCCTGCAGGGACTGGTAGCGCGTGAACTCGGCCTCAGCAAGCGTCAACTGGGCCTGCGCCGCGACCAGCGCGGCCTGCGCGGCCTGCTGGCCGAGTTGCAGATCGGCCGGGTCCAGACGCGCCAGGGTCTGGCCGGCGCGCACACGCTGACCGGCTTCGACCTCGCGCACCAGCAATTTGCCGCCGACGCGAAAGCCCAGCCGCGATTCGGTGCGGGCGCGCACCTCGGCCGCGTATTCCTGGTGCGCACTGGCCGAGTCGGCACCGACGACGGTGGTGCGCACCGCGCGCACCGGCTCGGGCGTCGGCGCCGGGCGCGAACACGCGGCGAGCAAGGCCACCAGCCCCAGCAGCAAGAGGGTGGAGGGTGGCACGATCGAAGGACGCATGGCTCGGGTCTGGTTGGGGGACAAAGGCGCTGAAGGCGCTGTGGTTCTTCAGCAAGGAATTGCGGAAACCGGGGTGCTGAAGACGTTCCTGAGGCGTTCCGGAACATCCGTTACTGACTGATCGGTCAGTAATATAGGCAAGGCCACCAGCGTTGTCAACGCGCCCGGCGGCGGCGCTTCGTGCCTTGTCACAATCCACCCCCGTGAACAACACCGGCCATTACGAAAACTTCCCCGTGGCCTCGGTCTTGTGCCCGCCGGCCCTGCGCCCGGCCGTGCTGGCGATCTACCACTTCGCACGCACGGCAGACGACATCGCCGACGAGGGCCCGGCCGATGCCGCCAGCCGGCTGAGCGATCTGGCCGAATACCGCGCTTCGCTGGGCGAAGCACTGACTGGCACGCCGCCCGCCGGGCGCTGGGCCGCTGTGTTCGTGCCGCTGGCGCGCGCCGCCGAGCACTTCCGCCTGCCGGCGGCACCGCTGCACCACCTGCTCGACGCCTTCGAACAAGATGTGCACAACCCCGCCTACCCTGACCGCGCTGCATTGCTGGACTATTGCCAACGCTCGGCCAACCCGGTGGGCCGGCTGCTGCTGCACCTGTACGGCATCGACGATGCGCTGTCGCTGCGCCGAGCTGACGCCATCTGCAGCGCGCTGCAACTGATCAACTTCTGGCAGGACCTGTCGGTCGACGGCCCACGTGGCCGCCATTACGTGCCGCAGGCCGATGCCGCGGCCGCGGGTGTCACGCTGGAAGAACTGCAACGCTGCGAAGACAGCCCGCGCATGCGCCGCCTGGTCGCAGCCCTGTGCGACTGGGCCGTGGCGCTGATGCATGAAGGCGCGCCGCTGGCGCCCACCGTGCCGGGCCGCGCGGGCTGGGAACTGCGCGGCGTGGTGCAGGGCGGGCTGCGCGTGGCGCAGAAGATCCGCCATATGGACCACGCCAGCGTGAGCCGCCGCCCGCGCCTGACGGCCTTCGACCTGGCGCCCATCGCCTGGCGCGCCCTGCAGATGAGGGAACCGACATGAGCGCGCACGCATGAGGGCACCCGCATGAGCGCCGTCCCGACCCCGCAGCAGTACGTGCAGGACAAGGCCGCGAAAAGCGGCTCTTCGTTCTACTACGCCTTTCTCTTCCTGCCACCCCAGCGGCGCGCGGCCATCACCGCCTTCTATGCCTTCTGCCGCGAGGTCGACGACGTCGTCGACGAGGTCAGCGACCCGGCCGTGGCCGCCGCCAAGTTGCAGTGGTGGCGCCAGGAGGTGGCGCAGAGCTTCGCCGGGCGCCCCAGCCACCCGGTCACCCAGGCGCTGCTGCCGTTGAGCACGGCCTTCGACATCCGCGCCGAACACCTGCTGGCCGTCATCGACGGCTGCCAGATGGACCTGGACCAGACGCGTTACCTCGACTATCCCGCGCTTCAGCGGTACTGCCACCTGGTGGCCGGCGTCGTCGGCGAGGTGGCCGCCAGCATCTTCGGCCGCAGCAGCGAAGCCACCCTGCACTACGCCCATCAACTTGGGCTGGCGATGCAGCTGACCAACATCGTCCGCGACGTCGGCGACGACGCGCGGCGCGGCCGCATCTACCTGCCGCTGTCGGACCTGCAGCGCTTCGAGGTCAAGGCGCACGAAGTGCTCAAGCGCGACGCGCCCTGGGGCTACAGCGATCGCTTCACCGCGCTGATGCGCTTCCAGGCCGAGCGCGCCCATGCGGCCTATGACAGCGCGCTGGCCGCCTTGCCCGAAGCCGACCGCGTGTCGCAGAAGCCGGGGCTGATGATGGCCAACATCTACCGCACATTGCTGCGCGAGATCGAGGCCCAGGACTTTCAGGTGCTGCACCAGCGCACCTCGCTGACGCCCATTCGCAAGCTCTGGATCGCTGCCTGCACCCACGTGCGGGGCCGTTGATGCGGCACGCGGCCGATTCGGCTGTTGCGGCAGATGCCGCAGATGCGGCAGTTGGGGCAGCGCAGCGGGTGGCCGTGGTCGGCGCCGGCTGGGCCGGGCTGGCCGCCGCCGTGCGGTCGGTGCAGGCCGGCCGTCAGTTGAGCCTGTTCGAGATGGCGCCCCACGTCGGCGGCCGCGCGCGTGCCGTGCCGGCCGGCGAGGGCGTGCCCGACAACGGTCAGCACATCCTGATCGGCGCCTACAGCCGCACGCTGGCCCTGATGCGCGAGGTCTGCGCCGATGCCGACACGCTGCTGTGGCGTCACCCGCTGGTGCTGCGCTACCCCGACGGACGCGGTCTGGCGCTGCCGCCGGGTGCACCGCTGCCAGCCTTCGTTCGCGCCGTGGCCGCCTGCAGCGGCTGGACCTGGACCGACCGCATCGCGCTGCTGACGCAGGCTGCCGGCTGGGCCCTGCGCGGCTTCAGGTGCGACCCCGCCTGGACCGTGGACCGCCTGTGCCGCGGCCTGCCGGCGCGCGTGCGCGCGCTGCTCATCGACCCGCTGTGCGTGGCGGCGCTGAACACCCCCGCCAGCCAGGCCAGCGCCGCCGTGCTGCTGCGGGTGCTGCGCGACGCACTGTTCAGCGGGCCCGGCTCGGCCGACCTGCTGCTGCCGCGCGCGCCACTCGCGGCCCTGCTTCCCGAGCCCGCTGTCGCCTGGCTGCAGCAACGCGGCGCACGGCTGCACCTGGGTCGTCGCGTGCAGGTGGTCCAGCCTCGGCAGGGCGGCGGCTGGGACGTCGACGGCGAGGCCTTCGACCGCGTCATTCTGGCCTGCACGGCCACCGAGGCCGCGCGGCTGGCGGCCGGGCTGGCGCCGGCGTGGTCGGCGCGTGCCTCGGCACTGCGCTACGAACCCATCATCACGGCCTACATTCACTGGCCGGGCGCCAGACTGCCTGCGCCGATGACGGTGCTGACCGAGGGCGCCGACGCGCCCGCGCAGTTCGCCTTCGACCATGGCGCGATCGGCGCCACGCCGGGGCTGTTTGCCTTGGTCGTCAGCGGCGCGCGGCCCTGGGTCGAACGCGGCCGCGAGGCCACCGCCGCCGCGGTGCTGCGCCAGTGCCGTGCCTGCATGGCGGTGCCGGGCGGCAGCTCCGGCCCGCAGTTGCTGCGCCTGCTGACCGAGAAGCGCGCCACCTTCAGATGCACACCCGGGCTGGACCGCCCGCCGGCGCAGATCCTGCCCGGCCTGGTGGCCGCCGGCGATTATGTGCAGGGCCCCTACCCCGCCACGCTGGAAGGCGCCGTGCGTGCTGGCGAGGCCGCTGCCGCACTTTCGTGATGCAGTCAGCGTTACCGCGATGCAAAATGTCGCATCCCCGAGGAGTGCTGTACCCATGAAGGCCAAGGACCCGCAGACCCCGGTCATTCAGGTGCTGGAGCGCAGTTTCTCGCTGCTCGACATCCTGGCGGCGCAGCCCGAGTCCGTGTCTCTG
The DNA here is from genome assembly GCA_038249905.1 of Burkholderiales bacterium. Lineage (GTDB taxonomy): Bacteria > Pseudomonadota > Gammaproteobacteria > Burkholderiales > Burkholderiaceae_C > Rubrivivax. Next base: position 5,176 of record JBBSCX010000011.1, on the reverse strand, counting down.
AAGGAGATCAGCGAACGCAGTGGCCTGCATCCGTCCACCGCGCACCGCATCCTCAACGACCTGGCCATCGGCCGCTATGTCGACCGGCCCCACGCCGGCAGCTACAGGCTGGGCATGCGCCTGCTGGAACTGGGCAACCTGGTGAAGGCGCGGCTGGACGTGCGCGACGCCGCCGTCGGCCCGATGCGAGAACTGCACCGGCTGACGCTGCAACCGGTCAACCTGTCGGTGCGCCAGGGCGACGAAATCGTCTACATCGAACGCACCTACAGCGAGCGCTCTGGCATGCAGGTCGTGCGCACGGTGGGCGGGCGTGCGCCGCTGCATCTGACGTCGGTGGGCAAATTGTTCCTGGCCCACGACGACCCGCAACGCGTGCGCGCCTACGCCACGCGCACGGGCCTGACGGGGCACACCCGCAACAGCATCACCGACCTGGCGCGGCTGGAACGTGAACTGGCGCAGGTGCGCAGCAACGGCATGGCGCGCGACGACGAAGAACTGGAACTGGGCGTGCGCTGCATGGCCGCCGGCATCCGCGACGACCAGGGCAAATTGCTGGCGGGGCTGTCGGTGTCGGCGCCGGCCGACCGGCTGGAAGAAGCCTGGCAGGACCGCGTCAAGAGCACGGCTGCGCAGATTTCGGCGGCGCTGGGTTACCGCGCCTGAATCGCAGGAAGCAGCGCGGACGGCGAGACGCCACCCGCCTGGGTCGCCTGCCCCCCGACGGCGGGCAGGCCCTGCTGTGACGCCAGACCAGCCGGCAGGCCGATGGCTTGAAGCTTCTTCAGGTCGGACAAGGCCGGCAACGCGGGAAGTTCGGGCAGTCTGGGAAGCAGCCGCGTCTCGGACAGCCATTTGCGCAGGCGCTCGGCGTCGCCGATGCGGGAGTACTTGCCGGCCGAATCCAGCAGCACCATGATCAGCTTGCGGCCGGCCAGCTCGGTCTGCATCACGACACAGCGGCCGGCGGCGGAGATGTAGCCGGTCTTCTGCAGCCCGATGTCCCACTCCGGGTTGTGCACCAGGCCGTTGGTGTTACGGAACTGCACCTGTTTGCGCCCGAGGGGCACCATCGCCGTCGGCATGGTGGACAGTTCACGCAGCAGCGAGTGCCCGGACGCAGCCTTGACCAGCAGGCTGAGGTCGTGCGCGCTGGACTGGTTGTCGCTGGACAGACCCGTCGGCTCGACGTACTGCGTGTCGATCATGCCCAGCGTCAGCGCCTTGTCGTTCATGGCCGCGACAAAGGCGTTCATGCCGCCGGGATAGGTGCGGCCCAGCACATGTGCGGCGCGGTTTTCGGAGGCCATCAGCGCCAGATGCAGCATCTCGCCGCGGGTCAGCCGGTTGCCGGCGTAAAGGCGCGTGCGGCTGCCGGCGACCACGGCGGCGTCTTGCGGCGTCACCGTCAACATCTCGTCCAGCGGCAGGCCGGCCTCGGTCACGACCAGGGCCGTCATCAGCTTGGTGATCGAGGCGATGGGCAGCACGGCGTCGGAGTTCTTGCTGAACAGCACCTCGTCGGTGTCCAGGTCCACGACCAGGGCAACGCTCGACGCGAGGTCCAGCGGGTCGTTGGTGGCGCGCAGGCCCTGGATCTGGCCGAAGGACAGTCGCACGGGGACACTGGCGCGGCGCTTGACCCTCAGCCCGGAGCCGGCCGTCGCCTGCGCGCGACGGGGCTTCTTCTTGCCGGCCACGCGCTTGGACGCCGACTTGCGCACGGTTGACATTCGCGGCTTGGTCGCGGCGGTCTTCTTGACGCTGCTGCGCGTGGCTTGCTTGGCGGTGTTCTTGCCCGGCGGCTTGGCGGCGGGCGTCTTGCCCTTGGCGACAGTTTCAACCGTCGCGGGCCGCTGGCTGGCGCCCGACTGGGCCCAGGCGGGGTGGGTGGAAATGGCGACCAGGGCGCTCAGCAGCCCCAGTCCCCACGCTCGCAGAACAGCAGTCCCTGACTTGTTCACAGGCGGCCTCGCATGGTTCGGTGGCGGAGTGTAGGTGCGAGAGAAAACTCACACAAGATCAAAAACTTGCGTGCAACTCCTCATGCGGCCTTGAGGTTCGCGAAAACCCGCATACCTCGGCTATCGGCCGCCGCCGCCTCAACCTTGAGCCGCCACCCGCTCCAGGTTGCTGTGCAACTTGTTCAGGGCCGACAGATAGGCCTTGGCCGACGCGACGACGATGTCCGGGTCGGCACCGACCCCGTTTACCACCCGCCCGCCGTGCTGCAGCCGCACCGTCACCTCTCCCTGCGATTCTGTCGACCCGCTGGTGATGGCATTAACCGAGTACAGCAACATCTCGGCCCCACTTCCGACCTTGGACTCGATGGCCTTCACGCTCGCGTCGACCGGGCCGTTGCCGTCGCTCTCGGCATGGTGTTCGACCAGGCCGGCCGAAAAGGCCACGCGGGCGTGCGGCCGTTCGCCTACCGCGCTGCGCTGCGACAGGTCCAGAAGACGGTAGTGCTCCTGCTCGGCGGTGACGCTCTCGTCGCCGACCAGGGCAATGATGTCCTCGTCGAAGATCTCGCTCTTGCGGTCGGCCAGATCCTTGAAGCGCGCGAAAGCAGCGTTGACCTCGGCCTCGCTGTCCAGCGAAATGCCCAGTTCCTGCAGCCGCTGCTTGAAGGCATTGCGGCCACTGAGCTTGCCCAGCACGATCTTGTTGGCGGCCCAGCCCACGTCCTCGGCACGCATGATCTCGTAGGTGTCACGCGCCTTCAGCACACCGTCCTGATGAATGCCGCTGGCATGCGCGAACGCATTCGCGCCGACCACCGCCTTGTTCGGCTGCACGACGAAGCCGGTGGTCTGGCTGACCATGCGGCTGGCGGGCACGATCTGCGTGGTGTCGATGCCCAGGTCGAGCTGAAAGTAGTCGCGGCGGGTGCGCACCGCCATCACCACTTCTTCCAGACTGCAGGTGCCGGCGCGTTCGCCCAGCCCGTTGATGGTGCACTCCACCTGGCGCGCGCCGCCGATCTTCACCCCGGCCAGCGAATTGGCCACCGCCATGCCCAGGTCGTTGTGGCAGTGCACGCTCCAGATCGCCTTGTCGCTGTTCGGGATGCGTTCACGCAGGCTGCGGATGAACTCGCCATACAACTCGGGCACCGCATAACCCACGGTGTCGGGGATGTTGATGGTGGTCGCGCCCTCGGCGATCACGGCCTCCAGCACGCGGCACAGATAGTCGGGGTCAGAGCGGTAGCCGTCCTCGGGGCTGAACTCGATGTCGGCACACAGGTTGCGCGCAAATCGCACCGCCTGTTTCGCCTGCTCGAACACCTGATCGGGCGTCATGCGCAGCTTCTTCTCCATGTGCAATGCACTGGTGGCGATGAAGGTGTGAATGCGCGCACGGGCCGCGCCAGTCAGGGCCTCGGCGGCACGTGTGATGTCGCGGTCGTTGGCGCGGGCCAGCGAACACACGATGCTGTCCTTGATGGCGTCGGCGATCGCCTTGACGGCCGCGAAGTCGCCATTGCTGCTGGCGGCGAAGCCGGCCTCGATCACGTCCACGCGCAGCCGCTCGAGTTGCCGCGCGATGCGCAATTTTTCGTCGCGCGTCATCGAGGCGCCAGGGGACTGTTCGCCGTCGCGCAACGTGGTGTCGAAAATGATGAGCTTGTCGGTCATGGTCTGGCCTCTGTTCGTGCCTCGGCTGGCGAGGAAGTGGTCTGCACGCAGGGTCTGGAAATGCAAACGGCCCGCTGCGTTGCGCTGGCGGGCCGTTGATCGGGGAAACCTGTGAAGACGAAAACGATCAGCGCACCCGCAAAACTCCTGGCAGGGCTAGCACGATCAAGGTGCGGTTCGTCGACATGGGCGGAATGTAGCACGCACCCCTCACCGAGGACATCACGGATGAAGACCCTTCTCGTCGGGATCGTCGGTCGAGGTCACGATGACGCTGGTGGGCCGGCCCTTCATCTTGCGCCATCCGTACACCGCGTACCCCGACAGCCCGTAGGCGCAGAAAATCGCGAACAGCACGATGGGAGGATGGATGTTGATGACGGCAATGCCCAGGGCGATCGCGACGATGACGGCAAAAGGCACGGTGCGCCGTCCACCCACCACCTTGAAGCTGTAGAAGGGCGCGTTGGTGACCATCGACAGACCCGCAAACAGCGTCACCGCGAAGGCGGTCCACGCCAGCCCCGTCAACTGCGACACCGAGCGATAGCCGGCGTCATCGATGACCCAGATGAAACCGATCACCAGCGCCGCCGCAGCCGGGCTGGGCAGGCCCTGGAAGAAGCGCTTGTCGACCACGCCGATGTTGGTGTTGAAGCGCGCCAGCCGCAGCGCCGCACCGGCGCAAAACACGAAGGCCGCGATCCAGCCCAGCTTGCCCAGTCCCTTCAGCGCCCATTCGTAGACGATCAGCGCCGGCGCAGCGCCGAAGCTGACCATGTCGCACAAGCTGTCCATCTGCTCGCCGAAGGCGCTTTGCGTGTTCGTCATCCGCGCCACGCGGCCGTCCAGACTGTCGAGGATGGCGGCGCAGAAGATACCGATGGCCGACAACTCGAAGCGGCCGTTCATGGCCATCACGATGGCGTAGAAGCCCGAGAACAGCGCCGCCAGCGTGATCGCATTGGGCAGCACATAGATGCCCTTGCGGCGCGGCCGCAACGCCACCGCGCGCTCGATGTCGTCGCCCTGGGGCGACTCGGAGTCAGGGGTCATCCGGTTGAGGATAACGCAGCGCCTGGAGGCAACCGGGTCGCCAGCAGGCCTCACCCACCTGCCCCGCCCGGATGCCCTGCCCTCAGGCTCAGTTGCGACTGCGGTCGACCAGCTTGTTGGCCTTGATCCACGGCATCATCGCGCGCAGTTTCTCGCCCACGACCTCGATGCTGTGCTCGCTCGTCAGGCGGCGGCGGCTGATCAGCGTCGGGGCGCCGGCCCGGTTCTCGAGGATGAAGCTCTTGGCGTATTCGCCGGTCTGGATGTCCTTCAGCACGGCCTTCATCGCCGCCTTGGTCTGTTCGGTGACGATGCGCGGGCCGGTCACGTACTCGCCGTATTCGGCGTTGTTGCTGATGCTGTAGTTCATGTTCGCGATGCCGCCCTCGTAGATCAGGTCGACGATCAGCTTCAGCTCGTGCAGGCACTCGAAATAGGCCATCTCGGGCGCGTAGCCGGCTTCCACCAGGGTC
>JBBSCX010000010.1:0-25208 GCA_038249905.1 Burkholderiales bacterium | reverse complement strand
GTGGCCTTCAACACAGGCAGATACTTGGCCGGATCGGCCGAGTCGGCCTTGACCATGGCATCGGCCATCACCATCACGGCGTCGTAGACATAGGGGGCGTAGATCTGCACTTCGGTACCGAACTTGGCCTTGTAGTCTTCCTTGAACTTGTCCAGGCTGACCTTGGACTCGCCCTCGACACCACCCGCCTCGGCGCAGACCACCTGGCCGTCGCTCATCGAGCCCGCGGCCAGCTTGGGCAGTTCGCCCGAGCAGATGCCGTCGCCGCCCATGAACTTGGCCTTGATGCCCAGTTGCTTCATCTGGCGCAGCATCGGGCCGGCCACGGCGTCCATGCCGCCGAAGAACACGACGTCGGGCTTCTTGGCCTTCAGGCTGGTCAGGATGCCGGTGAAGTCAGTCGCCTTGTCGGTCGTGAACTCGCGACCGACGATGGTGCCGCCGGCGGCCGCCACGCCCTTCTCGAACTCATCGGCCACACCCTGGCCGTAGGCCGTGCGGTCGTCGATGACAGCGATGGACTTGCCCTTGACCTCGTTCACTGCGTACTTGCCCAAGGTGCCGCCCAGGTGCACGTCGTCGGCCACGACGCGGAACGTGGTGGCATAGCCTTGACGCGTGTACTTTGGGTTGGTGGCCGAGGGGCTGATCTGCGGAATGCCGGCGTCGCTGTAGATCTTGGACGCGGGGATCGTGGTGCCGCTGTTCAGGTGGCCGATGACGCCGTGAACCTTGGCATCCACCAGTTTCTGCGCCGCTGCCGTGCCCTGCTTGGGGTCCGCCGCGTCGTCTTCGGCCAGCAGTTCGAAGGTGACCTTCACGCCCTGGATCGTCAGACCCCGGGCGTTCAGTGCCTCGATCGCCATGCGGGCGCCGTTTTCGTTGTCCTTGCCCAGGTGGGCGATGGAGCCGCTGGTGGGGCCGACGTGACCGATCTTGATCACTGAAGGTGCCACCGGCGCAGGCGCCGCAGCCGGTGCCGCGGGGGCCACAGGTTCTTCCTTCTTGCCGCAACCGGCCAGCACGGCCATGGTCAGCACAGATGCCGCGAAGAGTTTAAGTCTCATGAAAAGTTCCTCCTGGAGAACAATGAAAGCGCGATTGTATGGGTCAGGCAGAGGAAGACACAGAGGAAGGCACAGTGCTTGCCGGGGTGTAATGGGTGATGTCCAGGCCTTGGGCCTTGTAGACGCGCCAACGATCGCGACCGGCGGCGGCGTCATCGGGCTCGTGACCCACAATTTCGATCAGGCGGTCGAAGCGCGATGCGGCGGGTGGTGGCTCTGCACCCAGGTTGACCAATACCCGCGGCAGCGCCGAGCCCGACTGCGCCACGGCCGAGGCTGCATCCACGCTTTCGGCCAGCCACAGCGGCGTGCGTGACAGCACGGCCGGTGCAGCCCCAGGGCAGCGCGCATGCGGCACGAAGTCGCCGACCTCGAAAGTCCAGAGCAGGCGATCAAGTTCGGCGGCTCGCGGCGTCGTCACCAGCACCCGCACGCCACGCCGGGCGGCCTTGCGCAGCAGTCTGCAGGCGAAGTCCAGCGGGTCGACGATGCCGGTGTGGAACTCGACGGCCTGACTCATGCGCCTGCGCCTGTGGTCACATCGTCGCCTGGGCTGTCCGGGACCCGCAGACCTGGACTGGCATCAGCGCGCGCGGCCCAGCACGAAGTGCGTCAGCAGCGGCACCGGTCGCCCGGTGGCGCCCTTGGCGGCACCACTCTTCCAGGCCGTGCCGGCAATGTCCAGGTGCGCCCATGCCAACTTGGCCGTGAAGCGCTTCAGGAACATGGCCGCCGTGATGGCACCACCGGCACGGCCGCCGACGTTGCCCATGTCGGCGTAATGGCTCTTCAGCGCTTCGTCGTATTCCTCGTCCAGCGGCATGCGCCAGGCCGGGTCCAGCGCCGCGTCGCCCGCCGCCTGCAGTTCGGCCGCCAGGGCATCGTCGGCGCTGAACAGACCGCTGCGGTGATGGCCCAGCGCGATCACGCAGGCACCGGTGAGGGTGGCGATGTCCACCACGACCGCGGGCTTCAGGCGTTCGGCATAGGTCAGTGCGTCGCACAGGACCAGCCGGCCCTCGGCGTCGGTGTTCAGGATCTCGATGGTCTGGCCCGACATCGAGGTCACCACGTCGCCCGGCTTGACGGCGCGGCCGTCGGGCATGTTCTCGCAGGCCGGAATGATACCGATCAGGTTGATCTTGGCCTTCAGGCCGGCCACAGCGCGCATCGTGCCCAGCACGCTGGCGGCGCCGCCCATGTCGTACTTCATCTCGTCCATCTCGGCAGCGGGCTTCAGGCTCACGCCGCCGGTGTCGAATGTGATGCCCTTGCCCACCAGCACCACGGGAGCTTCGCCCTTGACCCCGCCCAGCCAGCGCATGACGATGAACTTGGGCGGCTCCTCCGAGCCCTGCGACACGGCCAGGAAGCTGCCCATGCCGAGCTTGGCGATGTCCTTGCGATCCAGCACCGTCACCTTCAGGCCATGCGATTTGCCCAGGGCCAGCGCGGCTTCTGCCAGGTGGGTGGGCGTGCAGTGGTTGCCCGGGCGATTGGCCATCTCGCGCGCCAGGGTCACACCTTCGGCGATGGCCGCCGCGCGGGTCAGGCTGGCGTCCAGCACCGCCACGTCGGCCTTGGCGCAGAGCAGGTTCAGGCCGCGCAACTTCGGCGCCGGGGGCGCGCTGGGCTTGGTGTGGCGATACTGGTAGGCGGCATCCGCTGCGGCACCGGCCACCGCCTCGGCCAGGGCCGGTGTCCAGGGCGTGCCGCAGAGGGCCACGGCCACCTGTGCACTGCCGCCACCCTTGATCACGCCGAAGCCGGCCGCGGCCGCCTTGCGCACCGCCTTGGCACCGCCGTCGCCGGCATGCGCGAACGCCAGTCGCGCGGCCTTCACGCCGGCCACCCGGTGTGCATACAGCGTCTGCCCTGACTTGAGCGTGAAGTCGCCGTCCTTCAGCGCGGCATTCAGTACCGCGGCCACGGGTTCGGCCAGATCGGTCGGCACGGCTTCGCCCGTCAGCAGCACCAGCAGTGCATCGGCCGCCACTGCGGGCAAACCACCTGCGCCCGGCACCTGGGTCTTGAAGTCCATAATTCCGCCCGTTCAAAGAAGGCGCGGATGTTATTCGATTCGACAGTGCGCAGAGAGCTGGCGCGGGGTTTCGGGGCCACCCTGGCGGTGATCATGACCATCGTGCTGACGACCTTCCTGATCCGCACGGTGGGTCAGGCCGCCAAAGGCGCCATAGCCCCGCAGGACGTGGCGCTGCTGCTGGGTTATGTCGCGCTGGGCCACCTGCCGACGATGCTGGCGCTGTCGCTGTTCGTGGCCATCGTCGTCACCCTCGGGCGCATGTACCGCGACAGCGAGATGACGGTCTGGTTTGCCAGCGGCGTGGGCCTGGTGCGCTTTGTCAGGCCGGTGCTGCAGGCGGCCAGCCCGGTGCTGCTGCTGATCGGGCTGCTGCTGCTCTTCGTATGGCCCTGGGGCAACCTGAACAGCCTGGAACTGCGCGACCGCTATGCCCAGCGTTCGGACCTGGCGCGGGTCGCGCCCGGTGTTTTCCGCACCTCCAGTGACGGCCGCCGCGTGTTCTTCGTCGAGCGAGAAAGCAGCGATGGCATCAACGCCCGCAACGTCTTCATCCTGACCCGCCAGGACCGGTCGGAATCGGTGACCACAGCGCGCCAGGGCCGGCTGGAGAATGTGGACGGCGACCGCTTCCTGGTGCTGGAACGGGGCCAGCGCAACGACGTCCGGCTCGACAACGGTGAACGCAGCCTGTCCAGTTTCGAGGGCTACCGCGTGCTGGCCAGCGAGCGCGCCGCACGCGCTGCCGAGGCGCTTCCGCCGCGTGCCGTCAGCACCGCAGACCTGCTGCGCGACCCGGTGCCGCGCCACCAGGGCGAACTGGTGTGGCGCCTGGGCCTGCTGTTCGCGGCCGGCAATCTGGTGCTGCTGGGACTGGGTCTGGCAGCCACCAACCCGCGCCGCGCCAGCAACTGGAACCTGCTGTTTGCATTGCTGGCCTTTCTCGTCTACTACAACCTCGTCAATCTCAGCCAGGCCTGGGTCGCCAGCGGCCGCATGCCGCTGGCCGCCGCCCTGTTTGGCTTGCACGGCCTGGGCCTGGCGCTGGCGGTGGCCCTGCTGTGGTGGCGCGACCATGCCAGCGTGACGGGGCTGTTGCGGCGGCGCAGCCACGTTGCCGCGGCCACGCCTGCGGGCCCCGGGCCGACGGCGGCATGAGAACCGTCCGCCGCCTGCTCTACGGTGACATCCTGTCGTCGGTGGGCTTTGTCTCGCTGGCCCTCCTGTCGCTGCGCTTCTTCATCGATGTCGTCGAAGAACTCGACGGCGTGGGCCGCGGCGGGCGCACCGCCTGGACCGTGGCCCAGGCGGCGCTGTTCGCCATGCCGGGGCACCTGTACGAACTGCTGCCGATCTCGGTGCTGATCGGCACCATCTTCTCTTTGTCGAGGTTGGCGCAGACCTCGGAGTTCACCATCCTGCGCACCGGGGGTCTGGGTCCGGGCCGCGCGCTGGGCCTGCTGGCCGCACTGGGGGCGGCCTTCGGCATGGCCACCTTCGTCGTCGGCGACTATGGGGTGCCGGCGGCCGAACGCGAAGCGGTATTGCTGAAGGCGCGCCTGAGTGGCGGCCTGCCTGTCGGCGGTGCCGGCGCCTGGCTGAAGGAGCGCCGCAATACCGCCGCAGGCGAGCGCAGCTACTGGATCAACGTCGCCGGCACGGGCAGTGGCGGCCAGCTCGAAGGCATCCGCATCTTCGAGGTCGATGCCGACGGTGCCCTGGTCTCGCGCACCGAGGCGGCTTCGGCCCGCGTCGGTGGCGATGGCCTGTGGACGTTGCGCGATGCCGAGGTGGCGCGCTGGCCGCAGGCGCGCACCGCCGGCGAGCCCGGCGTGGACGTGGTGCAACACGCCAGCCTGGCATGGCCCAGCAGCCTGAGCGCATCGGTCGTGGCCGCCGCCGTGCTGCCGCTGGACACCATGACCACGGCCGAACTGTGGCGTTACAGCCGCCATCTGGCCGACCAGGCGCAGGCCGCGCAGCAGCACGAGATCCGCTTCTGGCGCAAGGCCCTGTACCCGCTGGCCTGCGTCGTCATGGTGGCGCTGGCCCTGCCCTTTGCCTACCTGCATGCGCGCAGCGGCGGCACCAGCCTCAAGGTGTTCGGCGGCATCATGCTGGGCATCAGCTTTGTATTGCTGAACAACCTGGCGGGCCACATCGGCATGCTGCGCGGATGGACCCCGTGGGTGGTGGCTGCCGCACCCAGCTTCCTCTACCTGCTGATGTCGCTGGCCGCCTTCAACTGGCTGGTGCGACACCGCTGAGCCCGCCGCTGAGCCCGCCGCTGAGCCCACCACCAAGTACACGCATGACGCCAGAAATGAACTGCAGCGCACACGACGGCCTGATCCTTTTTGCCCACGGCGCGCGCGACCCGCTGTGGGCGCGCCCTTTTGAGGCCGTGGCCGAGCGTGTGCGCGCGGCGCGCCCCGGCCTGCCGGTGCGGCTGGCTTTCCTGGAGTTCATGGCGCCGACCCTGCCCGAGGCAGGCGCCGCGCTGGCGCAAGGCGGTTGCCGGCATGTGGCGGTGCGGCCGATGTTTCTGGGTGCCGGTGGCCATGTGCGGCGCGACCTGCCGCTGCTGCTGGAGTCCATGCGCAGGGCCCACCCTGGCACGCACTTCGAACTGCAGGGCGTGGTGGGCGAAGCCGAAAGCGTGATCGAAGCGATGGCCGCGGTGGCCGCCGCCAGCCTGGAAGACCGCCGATGAACCTGCACCAGTTCCGCTTCGTCCAGGAGGCCGTGCGCCGCAATCTGAACCTGACCGAGACCGCCAAGGCGCTGCATACCTCGCAGCCCGGCATCAGCAAGGCCATCCTCGAGTTCGAGGAAGAACTGGGCGTGGACATCTTCGCGCGCCACGGCAAACGCCTGAAACGCGTGACCGAGCCGGGCGCGCTGGTGCTGCAGTCGGTGGAAATCATCATGCGCGAGATCGCCAACCTCAAGCGCATCGGCGAAGAGTTCAGCAAGCAGGACGCCGGCACCCTGTCCATCGCGACCACCCACACCCAGGCACGCTACTTCCTGCCCGAGCCGGTGGCGCAACTGCGCAAGCGCTGGCCCAAGGTGCAGGTGGTATTGCACCAGGGCATGCCCGAGCAGGTGGCGCGCATGCTGCTGGACGATGTGGCCGAGATCGGCGTGGCCACCGAGGCCCTGACCGAATACCCCGAGCTGATCACCCTGCCCTGCTACGAATGGCAGCACATGATGGTGGTGCCGCGCGGCCATGTGCTGGCGGGGGTGGAGCGGCCGACGCTGGAACAACTCGCCGACCACGCCCTGGTGCTTTACCACCCCACCGTCAGCGGCCGCACACGCATCGACCAGGCTTTCGAGCGCCAGCGCCTGAAGCCCCTGGTGGCGCTGGAGGCCATCGACTCCGACGTCATCAAGACCTATGTGCGTCTGGGCCTGGGCGTGGGCATCGTGGCCGAACTGGCGGTGCGCGACGATGCGCCGGATGGTGACCTGGTGGCGCGGCCGCTGGGCCACCTGTTCGGCGCCAACATCGCGCGCCTGGCCTTCAAGCGCGGTGCCTACCTGCGCCATTTCGTGCTGGCCTTCGCCTCGCAGCTGTCGCCACGACTGACGCCTGCACTGATCGAGCGCGCCATGGCCGGTGGCGGCAGCGACTACGAGCTTTGAGGTCACGCGACATGCACGCCACGCCACAAATACGCTCGCGCCTGCCGCAGGTCGGCACGACCATCTTCAGTGTCATGTCGGCACTGGCCCAGCAGCATGGCGCCGTCAACCTGGGCCAGGGATTCCCTGACTTCCATTGCGACCCGGCCTTGCCCGATCTGGTGGCCGATGCGATGCGCGAGGGCCTGAACCAGTACCCACCCATGCCCGGCGTGCCGGCGTTGCGACAGCGGGTGGCAGCCAAGATCGAAGCGCTGTACGGCGCCCGCTACGACGACGACACCGAGATCACCATCACCGCCGGCGCCACGCAGGCCATCCTGACGGCCATCCTGTGCGCCGTGCACCCGGGCGACGAGGTCATCGTGCTCGAGCCCTGCTTCGACAGCTACGCGCCGAACATCGAACTCGCGGGTGGCACGGTGGTGCGAGTGCCGCTGACGCCGGGCCGCTTTCGCCCCGACTTCGCGAAGATCGCCGCGGCCATGACACCGCGCACCCGCATGCTGCTCATCAACAGCCCGCACAACCCGGGTGCGACGGTGTGGACCGCCGCCGAGATGCAGCAGCTGGCCGATCTGCTGGCACCGACCGACATCCTGCTGCTCAGCGACGAGGTCTATGAGCACATGGTGTTCGACGCTGTCGCACATGTCAGCGCTTCGTCGCTGCCGTCGCTGGCGGCGCGTGCCTTTGTCGTCAGCAGCTTCGGCAAGACCTTCCACGTCACCGGCTGGAAGGTGGGCACGGTGGTGGCACCGGCAGCACTGATGGCCGAGTTCCGCAAGGTGCACCAGTTCAACGTCTTCACCGTCAACACACCGGTGCAGCATGCGCTGGCACGCTACCTGGCCGACCCCACGCCCTACCTGCAACTGCCTGCTTTCTACCAGCGCAAGCGCGACTACTTCCGCGACGGCCTGGCGCAGACGCGGCTGCGTGTCCTGCCCAGCCAGGGCAGCTACTTCCAGAACGTCGACTACCGCGAGGTCAGCTCATTGAACGAGGACGGCTTCTGTCGCTGGCTGACGCAGGACATCGGCGTCGCGGCCATCCCTTTGTCGGCCTTCTACGCCGGCGGCTTCGAACAGGGCATCGTGCGCCTGTGCTTCGCCAAGAGCGAGGACACCCTGGCCGAAGCGCTGCGGCGGCTGCAAAGGCTGTAGCCCGGCGGGGGCGCTGCACCGCAGGCTCGGCAGACGGCGGGCCCGCGAACCGGACAGGCCAGCTCAAAGACGCCGCGGCGGCGTTGTTTCTTCGCGCGAACCGAACAGGCTGCCGCGCGGCGGCTCCGGCTGGCTCAGGTCCAGGTCGACCGGCGCGGTAGGCCGGTCGTCGATGTGGCCGAAGTCGCTGTCGGGCCCGCCCGATTCGCCCGCCCTGACGCCGTAATAAGGGTGCGGTGTGGTGCTGCTGAATTCACCCCCATCCGACAGCGGCAGCAGCAGATCGACCGTGCCGCTGTCGGCGCCCTCGCGGTCCAGCCGGTCGCGCGACAGCGCGTACAGGAACAGCACCTCGCGATAGGCCGGCAGATCGAACAGTTCACCGCGGCTCTTGCGGAACAGCAGGGCCTCCAATTCGGCCATCGAGTCCAGAGGCCGTGGCCACACCTGCTCCAGGCGCGGCAGCACGCCGGGGTAGTCCTCGAGCGTCCGGCCATGCGCCAGGTCGGCGCCCCAATCCGGCGCGTAGGCGTTGAAGCGGTGGTTGAAGCGGCCCCGTGTGCGTTCGTAGGCCTCGCGGTCGCCGCGGCGGCCGTAGATCTCCAGCAGCTTCAGGTAGGGCAGCGGGCTGCCGCCACCGGTGTTGCGCAGGTGGTCCACCAGCAGGTCGATGGCCGACTCGTCCTGTCCCAGCACGACGAAAAACTCGGCCTGCTGTTCGAGATCGATCAGTTCCTCGATCGACACGTCGCGGGGTGCCCCTTCGTCGCCCCGGCGCGGCGGCGGCAAGGGTTGCGTGCGCTGCATGGCCGGGTCTTCGGCCAATTCGGTCACGCGGACCGCGGGCGGGGCCAAGGGCACGGTGCGTGCATCGGCCGGTGGTGCGACGGCCTGGGCCGGCTGCGCCGGGGCCGCAACCGCAACCGCAGCCGCAGCCGCAGCCGCGGGCAAGGCCACCGTCCGCGTGCCCGGCAGGGTGGGGTATGGCTGCGGCTCGCCGGACCGGGGCGCGGCGCGGGGCGGTGGCGGCGGTGTCAGGTCGGGCGGGCGGGGGCCGGCCACCAGCGGTGCCGGCGGCGGCCATGCAGGCGAAGGGCGCTGGCGCGGCGCCGCGGCTATCGCCGCACCGCCAGGACTTCCAGCACCGCCCGCACCACTCCCCAGGGGAGTGGGCATCGTCAGCTCGCTGGTGACGAACGGGATGGGCGCCGTCGGCTGTTTGCCCGGCCCCGGGTCTTCCACGGGCAGCACGCTCAGTGCTGCGTTCTGCCACTCGTGCTGGCGCAGGCGCTGCAGGTCGGCCAGGCGCCAGGCCAGCCAGGCGGCCAGGCCGCCCAACACCACCAAGCCCACCAGCAAGGGCCACAACCAACGGTCCGCACCCTGTGCCTGGGCCAGCTGACCGCGCAGATCGGCATTGAACGCGGCCGCAGTGCGGCCATCGGCGCGCAACTGTTCAACCGTGCGTTCAAGCGCTGCCATTCGAGCCGCCGAGGCCGAGGCTGCGTCGGCCGCGGCGCGGGCCATGATGGTGGCCTGTGCGACCGCCTCGATCGCCTGCTCGATCGCCTGTGCCTCGGCGCTGGGCGGGGGCTCGGGCGCGTCCAGGCGCAGACGCGGTGAAGGCGCAGCGGTGGGCGCAGCCGCGACCGCCGCAGGGCGTGTGGCCGACGGACCGGGCTCGGTGCGCCGCGACGGGCGCTCGGCCTGCGGACGCGGCCTGGGCGTGGGTTCGGACCGCGCACGGGGTGCCGACGGCGCTGCGGCGCGGGGCGGCTCGGCCACGCGAGGCTCGGCGGCCGCGGCTGGGGCTGACGGCGCTGCTGCGGTTGCTGCGGTTGCTGCGGTTGCTGCGGCAGTTTGACCGGCTTGGGCTGAAGTGCGTGATGCAGATGACGGCACGGCAGGCCCCGACGCCTGCGCCCCTGTCGACGACGGCACCAGCACCAGCGCCTGCGCCTGCGCCTGCGCCTGCGCCTGCGCCAGACCGTCGAGCGGCCTGCCCTCGTCTGCCGGCGCCGGCGGCGCATCGCGGCGCAGCACCACATCCACCGACACCGGCGCCATCGCCTGGGGCGGGAACACCGACGGCGGATCGGCCAAAACGACAAAGCTCCGCGACACGCGTGCAAGGCAGCCGGCCGTCAACTGCACACCGATGACGGGCTCATCCATCGTCGCCAGAGTCTGCACGCGGATGCGGGCGCTGGTGGCCGACACGCTGTCCAGCACCGTGCGCACCGCGCTCGCAGGCAACTGACGATCGCCCACCGTGACCTCGGCGCTGATGCAGCGCGCCTCGAGGGTGTCGGCAGGGTCCAGCCGCACCTGCACCGCAAAGTCCAGCGGCTGGCCGAGCACGGCCCCCGAGGCACCACCGCCCAGGCCCAGCGCCCCGGCGTCGGACATCGACAGCACTGCAGCAGCGGCCAACAAGGCGGCGAAACTTCTCAACCGGGGCCGCGGTTCTTGCATGCAGATTCAGGCTGGGACGGGGCTGCCGCAATAGCGTGCGGGAGGGCGCAAAATGTGTCAAACACTCTAGCACGAAGGGTTACAACGACCGCCGCCAGCGATCGATCTCGAGCATCTGGCTCGCCTGCCGTGCCGCGCAGCGTGTCGCACTGCACGGACCTCCTCTGCCGGCATGTGGTGGCCGACGCAGCAGCCGACGCACCAGCCGAGACAGCGCCAGCCACCGAGCCCACGATCCAACCCTCGGCATCAGGCGTCGTAGCCCGGCAGACGCCGGTCCAGGCGCCGCAGCAATCCGGGCCAGGCCAGCTGCCCGCCGAGGCCGCGGGTGACGGCAGCGGCCTGCTCGCGCGCGCCGGCAATGATGCGGCGATCGATGGCCAGCAGTTCGCCGCCACCGGCCTGGGCGCGCACCTGGATGTTGCACACGGTCTCGAACAGGTACATCGCCATGAAGGCATCGGCGACCGTGGCGCCCACCGTCAGCAGACCGTGGTTGCGCAGCATCAGGTAGCTGTTGTCGCCCAGGTCGGCCACCAGCCTGGGCTTCTCGTCGTCGCGCAGCGCCACGCCTTCGTAGTCGTGGTAGCCGAGGGAGGCGAGCACGAAGATCGACTGCTGCGAGATCGGCAGCACGCCCTCGCGCTGCGCCGACACCGCCACCCCGTTCAGCGTGTGCGTGTGCAACACGCAGCTGGCATCGTGCCGCGCGGCGTGCACGGCGCTGTGGATGATGAAGCCGGCCGGGTTGACGTCGAAGGGCGTGTCGTCGAGCTTCACGCCGCGGTCGTCCACCTTCACCAGGCTGGACGCCGTGATCTCCTCGAACATGCAGCCGTAGGGGTTGATCAGGAAGCTGTTGTCGCTGCCCGGCACGCGGGCGCTGATGTGCGTGAAGACCAGATCGTCCCAGCCGAACAGCGCCACCAGCCGGTAGGCCGCAGCGAGGTCGACACGGGTGCGCCATTCGGCTTCGCTGACTTCGGCGCGGCGGTTGAGGGTGCGCAGTGCGGATGCAGGCATGGTGGAGTCTTCAAGCGGGAACGAGGGCGGACAATCGCATGCTCTCGCGCCTGTCGCGTCCGGGACAAGTCATGAATACCCCCGTCCTTACCATCGACGAGCGTCACAACATCGAATCAGGTGCGTGGTTCTGCAAGCTCTCGACCGATCTGCGCCAGGCCATCCTGCAATGTGCCGGCGTGCGCCGCCTGCCCGACGGCGCACCGCTGGCCAGCCGCGGCACGCCGGCCGAAGAATGGTGCGGTGTGGCCGCCGGTGCGGTGCGCATCAGCTCGGTTTCGCTGTCGGGCAAGCAGGTGACGCTGACCTATGCCGAACCCGGCATCTGGTTCGGCGACATCGCGCTGTTCGACGGCCTGCCGCGCACGCACGACGCCGACACCCACGGTGCGACCACGCTGCTGGTGGTGCGCAAGCCCGACTTCAGGCTGCTGCTGTCGCGGCATGTCGAGTTGTACGACGCGCTGCTGCGCCTGAACTGCCGCCGCTTGCGACTGATGTTCGACCAGGTCGAGGACCTGGCCACGCGTCCGCTGCAGGCACGGCTGGCGCGGCAACTGTTGCTGCTGGCCAAGAGCTACGGCATCCCGGAGGGCGAAGAGATCCGCATCGGCCTGGCGCTGGCGCAGGAAGACCTGGCGCAGCTGCTGGGGGCGTCGCGGCAACGCGTCAACCAGGAGCTGAAGGGCTTCGAACGCGAAGGGGTGCTGCGCGTCGAACCGGCGCGACTGGTGGTGTTGTCGCGGTCGAAGCTGCTGGCGATTGCCGAACGTTGAACAGAAAACTGGGCAGAACCCTGAACCGATCTCAAATCGCACCACGGCACCTGCCTGCAGGAACGAACTGACCCACCCATGGACCACTTCACCGGCACCAAGCCCGTGGCCGCCAGCCATGCCTTCGACCTGGCGGCGCTGCAGCGTCATCTGGCGGCCCGGCTGCCCGGTTTCGAGGGCCCGCTGGCGGTCGAGCAGTTCAAGGGCGGACAGTCCAACCCGACCTACAAGTTGCTGACGCCAGGCTGCAATTACGTGCTGCGCAGCAAACCCGGGCCGGTGGCGAAACTGCTGCCCTCGGCCCATGCCATCGAGCGCGAGTTCCGCGTCATGCAGGCGCTGGCCGACACCCCCGTGCCGGTGGCGCAGATGCGGCTGCTGTGCGACGACGAGTCCGTCATCGGCCGCGCCTTCTACGTCATGGAGTGCGTCGAGGGCCGGGTGCTGTGGGACCAGTCCCTGCCCGGCATGGGGCGCGCGCAGCGCGGCGCCATCTACGACGAGATGAACCGCGTCATCTCGGCGCTGCATGCCGTCGACCCGAATACCATCCGCCTGGCCGACTACGGCAAGCCGGGCAACTACTTCGAGCGCCAGATCGCCCGCTGGGGCCGGCAGTACCAGGCCTCGCTGAAGCCCGGCGAACTCGAACCCATCCCCGCCATGGACAGCCTGATCGACTGGCTGCCCGCGCACATCCCGCCCAGCGCGCGCGACGGGTCGCAGCCGCGCATCGTGCATGGCGACTACCGGCTGGACAACCTCATCTTCCACCCTACCGAGCCGCGCATCCTGGCGGTGCTGGACTGGGAGCTGTCCACACTGGGCCACCCGCTGGCCGACTTCAGCTACCACTGCATGAGCTGGCACATCCCGGCCGCCCTGTCGCGCGGCATCGGCGGGCTGGATTTGCCGGCGCTGGGCATCCCGGCCGAGGCCGACTACATGGCGCGCTACTTCATGTGCACTGGCCGCGACGACCTGGCCGCGGTGCAGGCCGACTGGCCCTTCTACCTGGCCTACAACCTGTTCCGCATCGCCGCCATCCTGCAGGGCATCGCCCGCCGTGTGGTGGACGGCACGGCGGCCAGCGCCGAGGCCCGCGCTGCCGGTGCCGGCGCGCGGCCGCTGGCCGAATTGGCATGGCGGTTCGCGCAAGGCCCGGGCTGAAGCCGCAATCATTCGACCAAGACACGACAACAGCCCGACAGAGGAGACGACGATGGACTTCAGCTACTCACCCCGCACGCAGGAAATGCAGCAGCGCCTGACGGCCTTCATGGCCGAACACATCTATCCCGCCGAGGGCCGCTACTTCGACGAGATCGAAGCCAACACGCGCGAAGGCAAGCGCTGGACGCCGCTGCAGACGATCGAAGCACTCAAGCCCAAGGCGCGCGAGGCAGGGTTGTGGAACCTGTTTTTGCCGCCCAGCGCCAACGGCGCGATGCACGGCCACGACCACGCCGCAGCCGACATGGGCGCCGGCCTGAGCAACCAGGAATACGCACCGCTGGCCGAGATCATGGGCGCCGTGCCCTGGAGCAGCGAGGTCTTCAACTGCAGCGCGCCCGACACCGGCAACATGGAGGTGCTGGTGCGCTACGGCACGCCCGAACACCAGCGCCGCTGGCTGCAACCGCTGCTGCGCGGCGAGATCCGCAGCGCCTTCGCGATGACCGAACCGGCCGTGGCCTCGTCAGACGCGACCAACATCGAGTGCCGCATCGAACGTGTTTCCGACAGGGCATCCGACAGTGGATCCGAAAGTGCGTCCGACGGTGCGTCCGACAGTGCGGGCGACAGTGCGGGCGACGACTACCTCATCAACGGCCGCAAGTGGTGGACCAGCGGCGCCGGCGATCCGCGCTGCGCCATCTTCATCCTGATGGGCAAGACCGACCCGACGGCACCCCGGCATTCGCAGCAGAGCATGGTGCTGGTGCCGCGCGACACACCGGGCATCACGATCCTGCGCCCGCTGTCGGTGTTCGGCTACGACGACGCACCGCATGGCCACATGGAAGTGGACTTCAAGAACGTGCGGGTGCCGGCCTCGAACATCCTGCTGGGCGAAGGCCGCGGCTTCGAGATCGCGCAGGGCCGCCTGGGCCCGGGCCGCATCCACCACTGCATGCGCCTGATCGGCGTGGCCGAGCGCGCATTGCGCCTGATGTGCGAACGCGCCGTCAGCCGCACCGCCTTCGGCCGCACCGTGGCCCAGCAGGGCGTGACGCAGGAGCGCATCGCCGAGGCCCGCATCATGATCGACCAGGCGCGGCTGCTGACGCTGAAGGCGGCGTGGATGATGGACCTGGCCGGCAACAAGAGCGCCAAGGCCGAGATCGCGATGATCAAGGTGGTGGCGCCCAACATGGCCTGCCAGGTCATCGACTGGGCGATGCAGGTCTTCGGTGGCGCGGGCATGAGCCAGGACGCGCCGCTGGCCTATTTCTACACGCTGGCGCGCACGCTGCGCTTTGCCGACGGCCCGGACGAGGTGCACCGCAACGCGATCGCGAAGCTGGAACTGGGCAAGCTGGTGCCGCGGAGCTGACGACCTGACGACCTGACGACCTGAGACCCAGCAGCGGCGCTGCGGGAGACTGACCGGCGCCCTGCGCAGCGCCCTCCATCACGTTCTGTATGGGTCTACCTGCCCGTGCGACCCGCTCAGCCGCCGCGTTCGTCGCCGGGCAAGGCGCTGGGCTGCCAGCCGCTGGACGCGCTGCTGGGCGCGGCCGCTTCCGTCGCTTCGGCGGCCGCGCGCCGGGCTTCGCGGATGGCGCACTCGAACAGGCGCAGCCAGGCTTGCAACGGCTGCAGTTCGGGGTCCGCCAGTTCGGTGCGCAGCATCAGCCGGCCGCGGCCGATCATCAACACCATCGGCACATGGGGTTCCAGCCGCTGCGCCAGCAGGGCGGCGCGCAAGGGGCCTTCCAGCCACTGCAGCAACCAGGGCTTGATGCTGCCCAGGGCCACGAACGGCCCCTGCAACGCACCCAGGTCAGCCGCCGACAGCTTGGGGAACATCACCAGCCAGCGCATCTCGGGCGGGGTCTGGTTGTCGATGCGCGTCTGCACGCCTTCGACATACTGTTCGTAGACCGACTTTTCCATCTGCTCGGCCAGCAGGCGGTTCATCACCACCACCTGCAATTCGGACGGCAAGCCGAGTTCGGCCCGCAGCCGCAGTTCATGGCCCTTGACGTAGGGCCGCTGCGACGGGCCCCACTCCAGCCGCCAGGGCGTGGTGGCCAGGCGGCCGTCGATGACGAAGCCTTCGTCGGGCACGCCGCGAAACGCGTACTGCCGCGTTTCGGCCCAGCTCATCAACTCATCGGCCCCGGGGGCCGGTGTCGAGGAGCCGCCGCGGAACAGGCGCTTCAGGCCGTCGAGCATGGTTTAGAGTCCACCGCAGCAGGCCGGCCCGGGGGGACGGCCACGAGGAAAATCGATGATCGAAGTGTATTCGTGGGCCACGCCCAACGGGCACAAGGTGCACATCATGCTGGAGGAGTGCGGGCTGCGCTACCGTGCAGTTCCCGTCGATATCGGTGCCGGCGACCAGTTCGCGCCCGACTTCCTGGCCATCAGCCCCAACAACAAGATCCCGGCCATCACCGATCCCGACGGCCCGCAAGGCCAGCCCATCCACCTGTTCGAGAGCGGCGCCATCCTGCTTTATCTGGCGGGCAAGACGGGCCGCTTCCTGCCGGCCGACGTGCGCGGCAAGTACGAGGTGCTGCAGTGGCTGATGTTCCAGGTCGGCGGGGTCGGCCCGATGCTGGGGCAGGCGCACCACTTTCGCATCTACGCACCCGAGAAGATCGCCTACGCCGTCGACCGCTACACCAACGAGGCGCGCCGCCTTTACGGCGTCATGAACAAGCGCCTGGCCAAGTCCAAGTACCTGGGCGGGACGGCGTACAGCATCGCCGACATCGCCGTCTTCCCCTGGCTGCGCAGCTGGAAGAATCAGGGCATCGACTGGAACGACTTTCCGCACCTGAAGGGCTGGTTCGACGAGGTCGGCGCGAGGCCCGCCGTGCAACGCGGTGTCGAGGTGCTGGCCAGCCAGCGCAAGCCCATCACCGACGACAAGGCCCGCGAAGTGCTGTTCGGCCAGACGCAGTACGGCAGACGCTGATCGCAGACGCACCGCATACATCTGCCCGTAGCTCAACCGGATAGAGCAGCGGCCTTCTAAGCCGCAGGTCGGGGGTTCGAGTCCCTCCGGGCAGGCCACCCCTCACCGCATCGCTGGCACATTGCTTGCGTGCACCGCTTGGTATACCAAGCAGTGCACCCAATCCAAGCGCGCCTTCGATGCCATTCACCAGCCACCGCCCGCCAGCCGGGCCGCTGACCCTCGACGACTGGCTGTGGGCCGTCCACGACGGTGCATCGGTGACCACGCTGGTGCGTGCCCGGCTGGCGGACATCGGTGCCGCGACAGCGGGTCACAACGACGCCGCCTGGATCCTGCCGCCGCATGCGCCGGCCATGCGCGCGCACATCGATGCCCGCCTGGCCGAACTGGAAGCCCTGGCCGCGGCCTGCCCCGACCGCGCCGCCCTGCTGCGCCGCCACCCACTGTTCGGCGTGCCCTTCGCGGTCAAGGACAACATCGACGTCGCGGGCCTGTCCACCACGGCCGCCTGCCCCGCCTGGGCCGACTGGGCGAGTGGCCCCGCATCGATCACAGCCACCGCGGTACAGCGTCTGTTCGATGCCGGCGCGGTGTTGCTGGGCAAATGCAACCTCGACCAGTTCGCCACCGGCCTGGTCGGCACCCGCTCGCCGTACGGCGCGCCGGTCAGCACCTGGTCTGCCGAGCATGTCAGCGGCGGCTCCAGTTCGGGTTCGGCGGTGCTGGTGGCGCGCGCGCAGTTGCCCTTCACGCTGGGCACCGATACGGCGGGCTCGGGCCGTGTGCCGGCGGGCTTCAACCACATCGTCGGGCTCAAGCCCACGCCCGGGCGCGTCAGCACCCTGGGTGTGCTGCCGGCCTGCCGCAGCCTGGACTGCGTCTCGATCTTTGCCCTCACGGTCGCCGACGCCGCGCAGGTGCTGGCCGTGATCGAGGGCCCCGACGATGCCGACGACTACAGCGCGCATGCGCCCGGCCGCGCCGACTGGAACCGCCCGCTGCGCGTCGGCGTGCCGGCCGCGCCGCGGCTGGATGTCGCGCAGGGCTACGACAGCGCCTGGGAAGAGGCCTGCAGGCAGGCCGGCGCGTTGGGCATGACGCTGGTGCCGCTGGACTTCGAGCCGCTGCACGCCCTGGCACGGCTGCTCTACGACGGCCCCTGGATCGCCGAGCGGCACGCCGTGGTGCAGGCGCTGCTGCAAGCCCGTCCCGAAACGCTGGACCCGACCGTGGCCGAGATCATCGGCAAGGCGCGCGACTTCAGCGCCACCGACACCTTCCGCGCCCAGTACGCCTTGCGGGCCGCCCAGCGCCAGGCCGCAGCGATGTGGTCGCAGGCCGATGTGCTGATGGTGCCCACCGCACCACGCCACCCCCGCCTGGCCGAGGTCGCGGCCGCACCGGTCACGGCCAACGCCGTGCTGGGCACCTATACCAACTTCGTCAACATGCTGGGCTGGTGTGCGCTGGCCGTGCCCGCGGCAGTCACGCCCACGGGTCTGCCCTTTGGCATCACCTTCATTGCGCCGGCGGGGGCCGACGCCGCGCTGGCGCGCCTGGGCCTGCGCTGGCAGGCGGCGCGGCAGCAGCCGCTGGGCGCCACGGGGGTGAGGCCGGTTGCCGCCCTGCCCGCACACTCGCAGGAACGCTCTCAGGAACGCGCGCAAGAACGCTGGCCCGCTCATTGGCCCACTCATTGGCCCACTCTCTGGCCGGCCGCCGAGCCCAGTCTGCCCATCGCCGTTGTCGGCGCCCATCTGCAGGGCCTGCCGCTGAACGGGCAGTTGCTCGATCGTGGCGCCACGCTGCGCAGCGCCACCACGACGGCCGCCAGCTACCGCCTGTACGCCCTGCCCGGCACGCAGCCGCGCAAGCCCGGGCTGCAGCGCGTGCGCCAGGGCGGCAGCGCCATCGCGGTCGAGGTCTGGGACCTGCCGCAGGCGCAGCTGGGCAGCTTCCTGGCGCTGATCCCGCCGCCGCTGGGCCTGGGCTCGATCGAACTGGCCGACAGCAGCCACGTGCACGGTTTCCTGTGCGAGGCGCATGCCCTCGAAGGTGCCGCCGACATCAGCCACCACGGTGGCTGGCGTTCTTACCTCTCCACCCTTTGACCTGGAGCTTTGCATGGACCGACGCGACTTCATTTCCCGTGGGGCCGCCGCCCCGATGGCCCTGGGCGCGCTACCGCTGGCGGCACAGGCGCAGGCCCGCCCCAAGGACGTGCTGGTGGTGGCCAATGAGTTCGGCCCCAATTCGCTGGACATCCACACCGTGGGCGCCAACCGGCCCAGCTACGGCGTGAGCTGGGTCTGCTACGACCGGCTGATGACCTATGGCAAGAAGAAGCTGCCCGACGGCCGTGTGGTCTACGACCGCGACAAGCTCGAACCCGAACTCGCCCAGAGCTGGCAGATCGCGCCCGACGGCATGTCGGTGATCTTCAAATTGCGACGCGACGCCAGGTTCCACGATGGCACGCCCGTGACAGCCAAGGACGTGAAGTGGAGCTTCGACCGCGCCGTCACCGTCGGCGGCTTCCCCACCTTCCAGATGAAGGCCGGGTCGCTGGAAGAACCGCGGCAGTTCGTGGTCGTCGACGAGCACACCTTCCGCGTCGATTTCCTGCGCAAGGACAAGCTGACGATGAACAACATGGCCGTCGTCGTGCCCTGCGTGTTCAACAGCGAACTGGTGAAGAAGAACGCCACTGCCGAAGACCCCTGGGGTCTGAACTGGACACGCAACAACGTCGCCGGCGGCGGCGCCTACCGGGTCGAGGCTTTCCGCCCCGGGCAGGAGATCGTCTACGTGCGCTACGACGACTGGAAGAGCGGCCCGCTGCCGCAGTTGCGCCGCGTCGTGCAGCGCGAGGTGCCCAGCGCCGGCAACCGGCGCGCGCTGCTCATCAGGGGCGACATCGACATGACCTACGAGATGCCGCCCAAGGACTTCGCCGAGATGGCCAAGGACGGCGGCAACGTCAAGGTCACGACGATGCCGATCGAGAACGCGATGTTCTACCTGGGCATGAACACCACCCGGCCACCGTTCGACAACGTCAAGATCCGTCAGGCGGTGGCCTGGGCAGTGCCGTACGACAAGATCAGGGACGCGGCGCTGTACGGCCGCGGCAGCCCGCTGTACGGTGCCGCGTCGAACCGCGTGACCAGCACGTCCTGGCCGCAGCCCACGGGCTATCGCAGCGACATCGCGCGCGCCCGGGCGCTGATGGCCGAAGCCGGCGCCGCCGCCGGCTTCGAGACCACGCTGTCGATGGACCTGGGCGGCGCCACGGTCGGTGAGCCGTCCGCGATCCTGATCCAGGAATCGCTGGCGCAGATCGGCATCCGCGCCCAGATCAACAAGATTCCGGGCGCCGCCTGGCGCGCCGCGCTGCTGAAGAAGGACATGCCCATGGTCCTCAACCGCTTCGGCGGCTGGCTGGATTTTCCGGAGTACTTCTTCTTCTGGTGCTACCACGGGCAGAACGCCGTGTTCAACACCATGAGCTACCAGAACCCGGCGCTGGACAAGGTCATCACCGAGGCCCGCTTCGCCGAGAGCAAGCCGGTCTACGACGCCGCGGTGCGGCAGATGATCCAGATCGCCTACGACGAGGTGCCGCGCATCCCGCTGTTCCAGCCCAGCCAGGACGTGGCGATGCAGAGCAACGTGCAGGGCTACATGTACTGGTTTCACCTGCAGCCCGACTACCGCCAGCTCGGCAAGACCTGAACGGGGACACAGGCGATGGACTGCGAGGCCTACGTCGATGCCCAGAGCGCCCTGCTGGGTCTGCCGATCGCGCCCGAGCACCGGCCGGGCGTGCTGCGCTACCTGGCGCTGGTGGCCGCCATGGCGCCGCGGGTCATGGACTTCGCGCTGACGCCGGCCGACGAGTCGGGCCAGGTCTTCGTGCCTGTGGTGCCGGTCGCACCGGCGGACGGGGCCGGAGGCGACACATGAGCGCGCTGGCCCGGGTGCACGCGGCGCTCGCCCGCATCGAAGCGACCGACGGCCGCGTCAACGCCTTCACCACGGTGCTGGCCGAGCGTGCGCTGGCGTGCGCCGAGCGCATCGATGCCGCGGGCACCGCGGGGCCGCTGGCCGGGATGCCGTTCGCGGTGAAGAACCTGTTCGACCTCGAGGGCCTGGCGACGCTGGCGGGCTCGAAGATCGAGCGCGAGGCCGCGCCTGCGCGCCGCGACGCCACGCTGGTGCGACGGCTCGAAGCGGCCGGCGCGGTCTGCGTCGGCGCACTGAACATGGACGAATACGCCTACGGCTTCACCACCGAGAACACACATTACGGGCCGACGCGCAATCCGCACGACCTCGAACGCGTCAGCGGCGGGTCGTCCGGCGGCTCGGCCGCGGCGGTGGCCGCCGGGCAGGTGCCGCTGACGCTGGGCTCGGACACCAACGGCTCGATCCGCGTGCCGTCCTCGCTGTGCGGCGTGTTCGGACTGAAGCCGACCTTCGGGCGGCTGTCGCGCGCCGGCTCCTACCCCTTCGTCGCCAGCCTGGACCACCTGGGCCCGTTCGCCCGCAGCGTGCACGACCTGGCGGCCAGCTACGACGCCATGCAGGGCATCGATCTCGACGACCCGGCACAGCAGCGCCGGCCGGTCGAGCCGACGCTGACCGTGCTCGAGCGCGGCACCGACGGCCTGCGCATCGGCGTGCTAGGCGGCTGGTTTCGCCGCATGGCGCGGCCCGAGGCGCTGCAGGCGGTGGACCGCGTCGCCGCGGCGCTCGGCACCGAGCGCATCGTCGAGTGGCCGGAGGTGGACCGCGCGCGCACCGCGGCCTTCCTCATCACCAACGCCGAGGGCGCCGCGCTGCACCTGCCCAATTTGCGGCGCCGGGCGCAGGACTTCGAGCCGCTGTCGCGCGACCGCTTCATCGCCGGCGCGCTGCTGCCGGCGGCCTGGGTCGTGCAGGCGCAGCGCCTGCGGCATTGGTTCGCGCGCCAGGTGGCGGCGTCGTTCCAGACCGTGGACGTGCTGCTGGCCCCGGCCACGCCCTGCACCGCCCCGGCCATCGGCACCGAGTGGCTGGAGATTGCCGGCATGAAGCTGCCGGCGCGCGCCAGCATGGGCCTGCTGACGCAGCCGGTGTCGTGCATCGGCCTGCCCGTGACCACGGTGCCGCTGTGGGGGCTGGATGCGGCAGCGCCGCATCTGCCCATCGGCGTGCAGGTGATTGCCGCGCCCTGGCGCGAGGACCACGCGCTGCGCGTGGCCCATGCGCTCGAACGCATGGGTGTGGCGCAGGCTCCGGTGGCGGCGCTGTGAGCGCAGGACCGGCGATGGACATCAACCTGCCCGAGGTGCACGCCGAGGTGGCCGCGCTGTTCGCGCATTACGAACAGGCGCTGACCGGCAACCAGGTCGAGACACTCGACCAGCTGTTCTGGGCCAGCGCGCACACCGTGCGCTACGGCGTCAACGAGAACCTGGTCGGCATCGACGCCATCCGCGCCTTTCGCGCCGCGCGCTCGCCGCAGGGGCTGCAGCGCGTGCTGGCCCACACCGCGATCACGACCTTCGGCCGCGACTTCGCCACCGCGATGACCGAGTTCCGACGCGCCGGCGGCACCCGGCTCGGACGCCAGAGCCAGACCTGGGTGCGCCTGCCGCAGGCGCCGCTGGGCTGGTGCATCGTCGCGGCGCACGTCTCGCTGATCGACCAGCCGGGGCCGCCCTGATGGGTCGCGTCATCCTGCGTCGGCTGCTGGCGGCCCTGCCCAACCTGGCGGGTGTGATCGTCATCACCTTCCTGCTCACGCGGGCCATCCCCGGCGATCCGGCGGCCTACTTTGCCGGCGGCGCCGCCACCCAGGAGGCGGTCGAGCAGGTGCGCCGTTCGCTGGGCCTGGACAAGCCACTCGTCGCGCAGTTCTATGACTACGTGAGCCAGCTTGCGCGCGGTGACCTGGGCCTGTCGCTGACCACCGGACAGCCCGTGCTGCAAGAACTGCTGCACCGCCTGCCGGCATCGCTGGAGGTGGTGCTGCTGGCGCTGCTGCTGTCGTGCGCCGTCGCACTGCCCATGGGCGTGCTCTCGGCGGTGCGGCCGGGTTCGTGGTTCGACCAGGTGGCGCGGCTCGTCACGACGGCGGGTGTGTCGCTGCCGACCTTCTTCACCGGGCTGTTGCTGGCCTATGTCTTCTACTTTCTGCTCGGCTGGGCGCCGTCGCCGCTGGGGCGGCTCGATCCGCTGTGGTCGCCGCCGCCGACGGTCACCGGCCTGTACCTGATCGACGCCGCGATCGCGGGCGACGCCGGCCTGTGGTGGGCCAGCTTCAAGCAGCTGGTGCTGCCGGTCGTGACCATGGCCATCTTCGTGATGGCACCGATCGCACGCATGACGCGGGCTTCGATGATCGCCGTGCTGTCCGCCGACTTCGTGCGCACCGCCCGCGCGTCCGGACTGTCGCCCGGCACGGTGCTCGTGCGCTACGCCTTGCGCAACGCGCTGCTGCCGGTGGTGACGACGCTGGGCATGGTGTTCGGCTTCATGATCGGCTCGAGCGTGATCATCGAGAAGGTGTTCGGCTGGCCGGGCGTGGGCAGCTACGCCATCGATGCGCTGACCGCCAGCGACTACGCGCCGGTGCAGGGCTTCGTGCTGACGATGGGCATCCTGTTCGTGCTGCTCAACCTGATGATCGACCTGCTGTACGTGCTCATCGACCCGCGCGTGTCGATCGAGTCCTGAGCGCGGAGCCCTGAAGCATGAGCGCCATCCTCCCCACTCCGGTGGCCGCGGCGACGCCGCCGCTGCAGCGCCCGCCGCCGCCCTCGCCGCCGCCCTCGCCCGCGCCTTCTCGACAAGGCGGCATGCTGGCCCATGTGCGGCATGTGCTGTCGGACAACCCGGTCACGATCGTGGCCGCGGCGCTGTTCCTGATGTTCGTGCTGGCGGCATTGTTCGGCCCCTGGCTCGTGCCCCACGACCCGCTGGCGAGCCGGTCTGATGCGACGCTGCAGCCGCCCTCGGTGCAGCACTGGTTCGGCACCGACGCACTGGGCCGCGACATCTTTTCGCGCGTGGTGGTGGCGACACGGCTGGACCTCGGCATCGCGTTCGGCGCGGTGCTGATGAGCTTCGTCGTCGGCATGCCGCTGGGTCTGGCGGCCGGCTTCTTCGGCGGCTGGTGGGACCGCATCGTCAGCCGGCTGGCCGACACGATCATGGCCTTCCCGCTGTTCGTGCTGGCGATGGGCATCGTCGCGGCGCTGGGCAACACGGTGGGCAACATCGTGCTGGCCACGGCCGTCATCAACCTGCCCTTCTACATCCGCGTGGCGCGCGCCGAGGCCAACGTGCGCCGCCATGCCGGCTGGGTCGAGGCAGCGCGCCTGTCGGGCAACAGCGACTTGCGCATCCTGGCGCTGCACATATTCCCCAACGCGCTGCCGCCAGCAATGGTGCAGGTCAGCCTGAACATGGGCTGGGCGATCCTGAACGCCGCGGGGCTGAGCTACATCGGCCTGGGCGTGCGGCCGCCGACGCCGGAGTGGGGGATCCTGGTCGCCGAGGGCGCGCAGTTCATCGTCAGCGGCGAATGGTGGGTCAGCCTGTTCCCGGGGCTGGTATTGATGCTCGCGGTCTTCACTTTCAACCTGCTGGGTGACGCATTGCGCGACATCTTCGACCCGCGGCGGAGAACCTGATGGCCGCAGTTCCCCTGCTCGACGTCCGCGGCTTCAGCCTGGAATTCCGCACCCGCAGCGGCACCGTGAGCGCGCTGCAGGCCATCGATCTGCAGCTTCACAAGGGCGAGATCGTCGGCTTGGTGGGCGAGAGCGGTTCGGGCAAGAGCGTGCTGAGCTACGCCCTGCTCGGCATCAGCGACCGCGCCGCGCGCGTCACCGGCGGCAGCGCCGTGTTCGGCGGCCTGGACCTGCTGCAGGCCGACGAGCGCACGCTGGCCGACCTGCGCGGGCGCGAGATCTCGATGATCTTCCAGAGCCCGCGCACGGCGCTCAACCCGATCCGCGCGGTGGGCCTGCAGATCGAGGACGTGTTGCGCCGCCATGCGATGGCGCGCGGCGCCGACCTCAGCCGCAGCCTGAAGCAACGCGCGGTGCAGGCGCTGCGCGAGGTGGCCATCGCCGACCCCGAGCGGCGCGTGCACGCCTATCCCTACGAGATGAGCGGCGGCATGTGCCAGCGCGTGATGATTGCGCTGGCATTGGCCTGCCGGCCCCAACTGCTGATTGCCGACGAGCCGACCACCGGGCTGGACGTGACGACGCAGGCCGCCGTGCTGGACCTGATCACGGAACTGGCGCGCGAGCGCCAGATGGCCACGCTGCTCATCACCCACGACCTGGCGCTGGCGGCCGACCACTGCGACCGCATCGTCGTCATGCACGCGGGCCACGCGGTGGAGGCGGCGCCGACGAAGGCGCTGTTCTCGCAGCCGCGCCACCCCTACACGGCGCGGCTGATGACGTCCACGCCCGGCGAGCGCAGCACGCTGGACAGCCTGCAGCCGGTGCCCGGCAACCTGCCCGACCTGCGTCGCAGTGACCTGCCGGCCTGCCGCTTTGCCGAGCGCTGCGAGCGCGCCAGCGCACGCTGCCGCAGCGAACGGCCGCCGCTGGTGACTGACGCCGCCGAGCCGGCCGATGCGGACAGCGCGCATGCCGTGGCCTGTTGGCACCCGATGCACCGGCCGCTTGCTGCCACCGCGCCGAACGCACCCAAGGCCGCCGCCGCGCCGCAGACGGTCCATGCCTGAGACCGCGACGCCGCTGCTGCAGGTGCAAGGCCTGCACAAGCGCTTTGCCGTCGGTGCCGGCGGCAAGTCCATGCTGCACGCGGTGGACGATGTCAGCC
>JBBSCX010000009.1:0-26087 GCA_038249905.1 Burkholderiales bacterium | reverse complement strand
CGCGTCGCCACCGTCTGGCTCAAGCCCGACAACCGCACCGTCGCCGTGTACGAACCCACGGCCAACCCCCAGCGTGCGCCGGCACCGGCACGGGTCGATGTGGCAGCCCTTCTGCAGGGTTTCCAGGGCCAGGCGCAGGCGGCCGCGGTGGAGAGCTTCGACACTCGCCCCTCTGCCCTGGACGCACGCACGGAGCGCCTGCAACTGGCCAGCGGCCTGAAGTTGGCGCTGCTGCCCAAGGGCACGCGCGGCAATGCCGTGCACGGCACGCTGGCGCTGCACTGAGACGATGTGGCTTCGCTGCGGGGCCAGGGAGTGGATGCCAGGTTCATGGGCGCGCTTCTTGACAAGGGCGTGGAGCGCGGCCCGCTTGGCGAGCCGGCACTGAATCGCCAGCAACTGGCCGATCGCTTCGATGCATTGCGTGCCCAGGTCAGCTTCAGTGCCAGCGGGCAGAGCCTGTACGTTCAGTGGCAGACCACGCGCGAACATGCCCCGGCCGTGCTGGCCCTGATCGGCCGCGTGCTGCGCTCACCGGCCCTGCCCGCGTCGGCGCTGGACGAACTGCGCGCGCAGTGGCTGGCCAGCCTGGCACAGCAGCGCGACGACCCCGCCGCCGTCGTCGGCAACGCCCTCGGGCGTCACGGCAACCCCTACCCGGCCGGCGACTTGCGCCATGTGCAGACCTTCGCCGAGCAAGAAGCCACGGTGCGCGCCGTCACCCTGGCGGGCGTGCGCAACTTCCACCGCCGCTTCGTCAGTGCCGCCAGCGGTGAACTGGCCGTGGTCGGCGACTTCGACGCCGCCGCCGTGCGAAGCGCGGCGGTGGCCGGCTTCGGCAACTGGCGCGCGCCCGCCGCCGGTGCCGCGCAGGCCGTGCGTTATGCCCGCGCGCCGCAGCCCCTGGTGGCCCTGCCGCCGGCGCGGCTGGTGCTGGCCACGCCTGACAAGGCCAATGCGAATGGTCGATTTGTATTGCCGCTGGCCCTGAACGACAGCCATGCCGACGCGATGGCGCTGGGCCTGGCCAACCACATCTTCGGCGGCAGCCTCAGCTCACGGCTGTGGACGCGCATCCGCGAGAAGGAAGGCCTGTCCTACGGCGTCAACACCGGCCTGGCCTGGAACGAATTCGAAGCGCACTCGCGCCTGGTGGGGTCGGTCATCTTCGCGCCCTCCAACCTGACCAAGGTCGAGACGGCACTGAAAGAAGAGTTTGCGCGATCGCTGCAGGACGGCTTCACGGTCGAGGAACTGACGCGCGCGCGCAGCGCGTGGCTGAACGAACGCCAGCTGGCGCGGGCCCAGGACGATGGCCTCACCAGCCAATTGGCCGGTCAGCTGTATCTGGACCGGCGCTTCGCGCTGTCGCAGCAGCGCGACGAGCGCATCCAGTCACTCACGCTCGACGAGGTCAACGCCGCGTGGCGACGCTGGGTCGACCCGTCGAAGATCGTCTGGGCCTGGGGCGGGGACTTCAAGCCGGTGCCGTGAAGGGCCTCGAATCACCCTGAAGCGCATGGCCGCGCCCTGAAGTCCCGGCGGCTGCGCTTCAACCGCCGTTCGACACCCCGGCCGCCACGTGCCCCGCAGGCACGTGTGCGGAGGCACTCTGGATATGCCCGGTCTGGTCGTCGAAGAAGAAGTCGGGCTCGAACTCGCGCAAGAACTCGCCCTTGGGCAATCCGCCCAGGAACATGGCCTCGTCGATCTCGATCTGCCAGTCCATCAATGTGCGGATGGCGCGTTCGTGCGCCGGTGCGCTGCGTGCGGTGACCAGCGCGGTACGGATGCGCATGGCGCCCGCGGGCTCGCACTGCAGCCGGTGCAGGGCCTGCAACAGCGGCTTGAAGGGGCCGGGCGCCAACGGTGTGGCGGCGTGTGCGTGTTCGTGGTGCTGGAAGGCGTCCAGCCCCTGGGCCTGGTACACGCGTTCGGCCTCGTCGCTGAACAGCACCGCGTCGCCGTCGAAGGCGATGCGCACCTCGTCGGGATGGGCCGCACTGGCGCGCGCGCTCTCGGGGAACACGCGCGCTGCCGGCACACCGGCGGCCAGGGCGCTGCGCACATCGGCCTCGTTGGTGGACAGGAACAACTGCGCCGCCAGCGGCTGCAGGTAGCGCCAGGGGCTTTCGCCGCGCGTGAACACGCCGCGCTGCACCGCCAGGCCGTAGTGCTGCGCCGAGCGGAACACGCGCATGCCCGACACCGGGTCGTTGCGCGACAGCACCACCACCTCCACCCGCGGGGTGCCGCCGGCATTGAAGGCCAACAGCTTCTGGGCCAGCGAGAAGGCCACACCCGGGCGCGCCGGCACGTCCAGGCGCTGCAACTGCAGTTGCATGTAGGCGCGGTCGTCGGCACCTTCGAAGACGCGGTTCTCTTCCTCGAAGTCGAACAGCGCACGCGACGACAGCGCGACGACAAGTTGACCGTGCAGGCTGGCGGGCATGGGCGGGATGCTAAGGCGGTGCGGCCCCGGGCCGTGCCGGTCTGGGCGCAACGACCTGCGACGCAGACATGCGTCAGAGACACACGCCTGCCACATCCAGCCGGCACAGTGCGGCATGTCCGGTGTCGCCCGCCCACTGCAGGAGCCCGCCATGTCGATCCGATTTGCCGCCGCCTTCGCCCCCATCCACGCTGACAACGCAGCCAACGCCCACAGCCGCACCAAGGCCGAGGGCAGCGGCGCCACACGCGGCAGCCGCCCGCCGGCCTGGCTGCCTGCGGCCGACTGGTCGGACACGCTGCCGTCCTGCTTTCGCAGCGAAGCCTTCGCCGAAGACCTGCCCGAGCACGCACCACCCGCAGGCAGTGACGGGCTCGCGGCGGCCTGATCGGTGTGCCGTCCGGGCGCGGGCGGCACGAGCGGCACCGCCCATCGCCTACAGCGCGTCGAGCGGGATCTTCAGGTAGCGCACGCCGTTGGCCTCGGCAGGTGGCATTTCTCCGGCACGGATGTTGACTTGCACCGAGGGCAGGATCAACGTGGGCATGTCCAGGGTCGCATCGCGCCTCTGTCGCATGGCGACGAACTCGTCCTCGCCGACGCCGTCGTGCACATGCACGTTGTGCGCGCGCTGCGCCGCCACCGTCGTCTCCCACGCCGGCTCGCGCCCTGCAGGCGGGTAGTCATGGCACATGTAGAGCCGTGTGGCGGGCGGCAGTGCCAGCAGGCGGCGCACCGATCGGTACAGCACATGGGCATCGCCGCCCGGGAAGTCACAGCGCGCGGTGCCGACGTCAGGCATGAACAGCGTGTCGCCCACGAACACCGCCGCATCGTCGCCCGCGCCGACCGAATAGGCCATGCACGCCGGCGTGTGGCCGGGCACCGCCAGCGCCGTGGCCTGCAATGTGCCGATGTCGAAGCGCTCGTTGTCGTGCAGCAGCACGTCGAACTGGCTGCCGTCGGTGCAGAAGTCCGGCTCCAGGTGAAAGATGCCCTTGAACACGCCCTGCACCTTGGTGATCCCGGCCCCGATGGCGATGCGGCCACCCAGTTCACGCTTCAGGAAGGGTGCGGCCGACAGATGGTCGGCATGGGCATGGGTCTCCAGGATCCATTGCACCGTCAGCCGCTGCCCACGCACGAAGTCCACCACCCGCTCGGCCGATGCGGTGCCGGTGCGGCCTGACTTGGGGTCGTAGTCCCGCACCGGGTCGACGATGGCGGCATGCCCGCCCTGGTGGTCGAAGATGACGTAACTGACGGTCCAGGTGGCCGGGTCGAAGAAGCTCTGGACTAGCGGGCGGCTGCGGGCGGGCGTGCTCATGGTGGGGCTCCTGCGGTCTGGCGATGTGATCTGGCAATGCAATCTGGCAACGCGACATCGACAGTCTATTGACAAACAATATATCTGTCAATAAACTATCTGCATCGAATGTTCATGGAGGCCCGAATGGCACCTGACATGCATCGCCAGCTCGACAGCCTGCGCGCGTCCGCCGACGACGCCTGCCGCCTGATGAAGACGCTCTCCAACCGCGACCGGCTGCTGCTGCTGTGCCAGCTGGCCGAGGGTGAGCAGACCGTGGGCGCGCTGGAAGCGCTGGTCGGTGTCGGCCAGCCTACGCTGTCGCAGCAACTGGCCGTGCTGCGCGACGAGGGCCTGGTCGCCACCCGGCGCGAGGGCAAGCACATCCACTACCGCATCGCCAGCCCGCAGGCGCTGGCGGTGCTGGGCGTGCTGTATCAACAGTTCTGCGGCGCCGCAGAGGGTCGCGGCGAACCCATCGAAGGAGCCGCTCAATGACCATCGACTGGGTCAACTTCACACCCTGGGCCTCGCTCGCCGGCGGCCTGATGCTGGGCCTGGCTGCCGCCCTGTTCGTGCTGCTGCAGGGCCGCGTCATGGGCATCAGCGGCATCGTCGGCGGGTTGCTGCGGCCCTGGTCGCACCACCGCGGCGACCATGCCTGGCGCTTCAGCTTCGTGCTCGGGCTGCTGGTGGCGCCGCTGCTGTACATGGCGGTGGCCGGGCCCATCCCGGCGCGCATCGACGCCTCCTGGGGCCTGCTGGTGGCGGCCGGGCTGCTGGTGGGCGTGGGCACCCGCTACGGCGCAGGCTGCACCAGTGGCCATGGCGTGTGCGGGCTGTCGCGGCGTTCACCGCGTTCGCTGGTGGCCACCGGCGCCTTCATGGCCGCCGGCTTCGTCACGGTGTATCTGATGCGCCACCTGCTGGCCTGAACCCTGAACCCTGAACCCTGAACCGGAAGGAGACTGTGAAATGAAAGATCGCGCGATCGAGTTCGGCATCGGCCTGCTGTTCGGCATCGCCCTCATCGTGGCCGGCATGACCGACCCGGGCAAGGTGATCGGCTTCCTCGACCTGGCCGGCGCCTGGGACCCCTCGCTGGCGCTGGTGATGGGCGGCGCCATCGCCGTCGGCAGCCTCGGTTTTGCCCTGGCGCAAAGGCGCCGGCACACCCTGCTGGGCGGGCCCATGCACCTGCCGGGCACGAAGCACATCGACCACCGCTTGGTGGTCGGCAGTCTGGCCTTTGGCGCCGGCTGGGGGCTGGCCGGTTTCTGCCCGGGTCCGGCCATCGTCTCGGCCGGGGCGGGCCAGCCCAAGGCGGTGGTCTTCCTGCTGGCCATGGGGGCCGGCATGGCGGTGTTCGAATGGTTCGAACGCCGCCGCCACGCCCCGGCCGCGGCGCACTGACCCGTCACCGCAGCCTGGCACCCCACCGTGACGCTGCCTGCCCTGCTGCCCGACTGGTTGCGCCAGTACCGCCGCGCCTCATTGCCCGGCGACGCCACTGCCGGCCTGGTGGTGACGGTGATGTTGATCCCGCAGAGCCTGGCCTACGCCCTGCTGGCCGGGCTGCCGGCCGAAGTCGGGCTGTACGCCAGCATCCTGCCGGTCATCGCCTACGCCGCGCTGGGCAGCAGCATGACCATGGCGGTGGGCCCGGTGGCAGTGACGGCGCTGATGACGGCCAGCGCCCTGGCCCCGCTGGCCGTCCTGGCCCCGGCAGGCAGCGCCGCCTACATCACGCTGGCGGCGGCCCTGGCCGGGCTGTCCGGGCTGATGCTGCTGGCCTTCGGACTGCTGCGGCTCGGGTTTCTGGCGCACTTCCTCAGCCACCCCGTCATCAGCGGCTTCATCAGCGGATCGGCGGTGCTGATCGCGGTCGGGCAGATGAAGCATGTGCTGGGCGTGAAGGTGGATGCCCACGACGTGCCCGGCATGCTGTGGCAGCTTTTCCAGTCGCTGCCGCAGACCCAGGCGGTGACGCTGGCGGTGGGCGCGGGCAGCCTGGCCTTCCTGTGGCTGGCGCGCTCGCATGGCGCGCGCTTGCTGATCGCGGCCGGCTTGTCGCCAGCGGCGGCCGAACTGGGAGCCAAATTGGCGCCGATGGTGGCCGTGGTCATGACCACGGCGCTGGCGGCGGGCCTGGACCTGGCCGCCCGCCACGGCCTGGCCATCGTCGGCGCCGTGCCGCAGGGTCTGCCGGCGATGCAGCTGCCGTGGCCGGGCGCAGAGGCGCTGCGGGCCCTGTTGCTGCCGGCGGTGCTGATCGCGCTGGTGGGCTTCGTCGAGAGCGTGTCGGTGGCGCAGAGCCTGGCCCTCAAGCGCGGCCAGCGCATCGTGCCCGACCGCGAACTGCTCGGCCTGGGCGCCGCCAATGTCGCCAGCGCGGTGTCGGGCGGCTTCCCGGTGGCCGGCGGTTTCTCGCGTTCGGTCGTCAACTTCGCGGCCGGGGCGCAGACGCCGCTGGCGGGGGTTTTCACCGCCGTGGGCATGGCCATCGTCATCGCCGCGTTCACGGACCTCTTCTTCCACCTGCCGCAGGCCGTGCTGGGGGCGACCATCATCGTCGCCGTGATGGGGCTGGTGGACGTGAAGACATTGCGCGAGGCCTGGAGCTACGACCGCGCCGACGCCCTGGCCCTGCTGGTGACGGCCGCGGGCGTGCTGCTGCTGGGTGTGGAAGCGGGCATCCTGACCGGCGTCATGCTGTCGTTGGGTGTGCTGGTGTGGCGCAGCAGCCGCCCGCACGTCGCCGTCATCGGGCGCGTGCCCGCCACCCAGCACTTTCGCAACGTCGAACGCCACCGGGTGCAGACCGTGCCCGGGCTGCTGGCGCTGCGTGTCGACGAGAGCCTGTTCTTCGCCAACGCGACCGAGGTGGAAGCGCACATCGAAACCCGCGTTGCGGCCGACCCGACGGTGCATCGCGTGCTGCTGGTGTGCTCGGCCGTCAACGCCATCGATGCCACCGCGCTGAGCGTGCTGAGTGAGCTTGAACAGCGCCTGGCGCGACGCGGCGTGGAGCTGCTGCTGGCCGAGGTCAAGGGCCCGGTGATGGACCGGCTTCAGCCCACGCCGCTGGGGCAGCGGCTGCAGGGCCGCGTGTTCCTGTCCACACACGAGGCCTTCCTGCATGCGACCGCCGCCGAGGGGCCTGTGCCCGCGCCCGCGCCCGTGTCCGCCGCCGCCCCCGCGTCCTCGTCCTCGTCCTCGTCAGCATCCGCCCCCTGAAGGCGCGGGGCCGCGCATCCCGACGGCACAATCGCCACGCCATGCACCTGCCGCGCACCCCCTCCCGCCCCCGCTTCCGGTGCGCACGCCCCGGCCGCAGCGCCCTCGTCACGGCCTGCACCGCTGTGCTGCTGGCCGGGGCCAGCGCAGCGACCTGGGCCCAGGGCAAGCACCAACATGGTGTGTCGCAGCTCGAACTGGCGGTCGAGCGTCAGCGCCTGAGCCTGCGCCTGGTCTCGCCGCTGGAAAACTTCGTCGGCTTCGAGCGTGCGCCGCGGACCGAGGCCGAGCGCGCCGCCATCGACAAGGTGCTGGCCCGCCTGCGCGCCCCGGCCGATCTGGTGCAGGTCGATGGCGCCGCCGGCTGCACGCTGGCGGCCAGCCGCATCGAGTCGGCGGTGCTGGGTCTGGCCCCTGGCGGGACCGCCCCGGGTACAGCGGGCACAGCGGGTACAGCGGGCACAGCGGACACAAAGAAGCCGACTCAAGACGAGCATGCCGATCTGGTGCTGGAAATCGACTTCGACTGCCGCGACGGCAGCCGCGCCGGCTTCGTGCAACTGGCGTTGTTCGAGGCCTTCCCGCGCATGCGCCGCATCGAGGTGCAGGCGGTGACATTGCGCGGGCAACTGGGCGCAGTGCTGGCGCGGCCGAACGGCCGCATCGCGCTGGTGCGCTGAAGCGCGCACCGGCGCCCGCCTCGCGCTGGTCTCAGCTTCCCCTGGCTGCCCTCAGCTTCCCCTTGATCCGCCGCAAGCGGCCACACCGGGCGTGATCGACCTTGCCAATCTGCAGTTCCGCTGGCCTGGCACACCGGCGCCGGTGCTGGACATCGCGGGCCTGCACATCGCCGACGGTGCCGCCGTCTTCCTGCACGGCCCCAGCGGCTGCGGCAAGAGCACGCTGCTGGCATTGATGGCCGGCGTGCTGGTGGCAGGACGCGGGCAGGTGGCGTTGCAGGGCTCGGACTGGGCGGCCTTGCCGGCGTCGCGTCGGGACGCGCTGCGCGCCGACCGCATCGGCCTCATCTTCCAGCAGTTCAACCTGCTGCCCTACCTGAGCGTGCTGGACAACGTGCTGCTGCCGGCGCGCTTCAGCCGTGCCCGCGCCCAGCGCTGTGAAGGCGGACCGGTGGCCGCGGCGCAGCGCCTGCTGGGCCAGGTGGGGCTGGACGCCGCGCTGTGGCCGCGCCGCGCCGACCGGCTGAGCGTGGGCCAGCAGCAGCGCGTGGCCGCCGCGCGCGCGCTGCTGGGCGCACCGGCGCTGGTGATCGCCGATGAGCCGACCTCGGCCCTGGACGCCGCGCGCCGCGACGACTTCATGGCCCTGCTGCTGGCGCAATGCCGCGCCAGCGGCAGCACGCTGGTGTTCGTCAGCCACGACGAAAGGCTGGCCGCGGCCTTCGATGAACGTTTGTCGCTGCCGGTGCTGAACCGGGCCTTGGATCAAACCCAGGAGCCAGGGCAAGACCGGGCAGCGGACACGGCAAAGGGCGCCGCATGAACACGCTGGCCCGCATCGCGGCGCAAAGCGCCTGGAACCGTCGCGGCACGCTGGTCTGGGTGCTGCTGTCGATCGCGCTGGCCACGGCCCTGCTGCTGACGCTGGAACGGCTGCGCACCGACATCCGCGCCAGCTTTTCCCAGGCGGTCAGCGGCACCGACCTGGTCGTCGGCGCGCGCACGGGACCGGTGCAGTTGATGCTGTATGCGGTGTTCCGCGTCGGCGGGGCCACCAACACGATCAGCATGGACAGCCTGCGCGCCATCGAGGCCCACCGCGCCGTGGCGTGGGTGGTGCCACTGGCGCTGGGCGATTCGCACCGCGGCTTCCCGGTGCTGGGCACCAGCACGGCCTACTTCGAGCGCTTTCGCTACGGCGAGCAGCAAGCGCTGGCGCTGAGCGAAGGCCGCGCCTTCATCGCCACGCTGGACGGGCTGTACGAGGCCGTGCTGGGCGCCGAGGTGGCCGATCGCCTGGGCTACCGCCCGGGCCAGCGCATCACGCTCAGCCACGGCTTGGCGGCGGTGGGCGGCGAACTGGCGTCCGAGCACGACGACAAGCCCTTCACCGTGGTCGGCGTGCTGGCGCGCACCGGCACGCCGGTGGACCGCACGGTGCATGTCAGCCTGCAGGCGATCGAGGCCATCCACCTCGACTGGGTGGGCGGCGCGCCGCTGCCGGGGGTGCGCATCGCGGCCGAGAACGCGCGCAAGTTCGACCTCGAACCCAAGCGCGTCACCGCCGCCCTGGTGGGGCTGAAGGGCCGCGCGGCGGTCTTCAACGTGCAGCGCTTCGTCGCCGACTACGAGGCCGAACCGCTGCTGGCGGTGCTGCCCGGCGTGGCGCTGGACGAGCTGTGGGCGGTGGTCGGCATCGGCGAAAAGGCGCTGCTGGCGGTGTCGGGCTTGGTCGCCCTGGTCAGCCTGGCCGGGCTGGTGGCGGTGGTGCTGGCGGGCCTGAACGAGCGCCGGCGTGAACTTGCGGTGCTGCGCGCGGTGGGCGCCGGCCCGCGCCAGGTGCTGTGGCTGCTGGCGGCCGAAGGCGCGATGGTGACGTTGGCCGGCGCGCTGCTGGGTGCCGCAGCGGCGGCCGTGGGCGTGCTGGCCGCCGGGCCCTGGGTGCAGGCGCGCTTCGGCATCGGCCTGGTGGCCGGGGCGCCGACCACCGCGCAGTGGGCTCTCTTCGGCGCCGTGATTGCCGCGGGTATGCTTGCAGCGCTCGCGCCGGGATGGCGCGCTTACCGACTTTCACTGGCCGACGGCCTGTCGCCGCGCACCTGAACACAGCACCCGCCATGACCCTGTCCATCGCGCTCACCCTGCGGGCCCCGCTGGCCGCCTGCCTGCTGGCCGCCGGCATGTGGACGGCCCCCACGCTCGCGGCGGCGCAAACGACCACGACAACGCCGCAAACGACCGCGCTGCCGCCCAACACCCCGTCCATCACCGCCAACCGACCGGCCGCGGCCGCGCCGGCCGTCGCCGGCGCCCCGCGCACCATCAAGTGGGAACAACTGGTGCCGCCGAACTGGGACCCGATGGCCGAGTTCAAGGATGTCAACTTCGGCATGCTCGACGACGGCGATCCGCGCGCCACGCAGATGATGAAGCGCCTGCGCGAGGTCTGGGACCAGGCACCGACCAACCCGACGCTGGTAGGTCAGGCGGTGCGCATCCCCGGCTTCATCGTGCCGCTGGAAGACAGCAAGGACGGGCTGAAGGAATTTTTGCTCGTGCCCTATTTCGGCGCCTGCGTGCACAGCCCGCCGCCGCCGGCCAACCAGATCATCCACGTGCTGCCCAAGAGCCCGGCCAAGGGCTTCCGTTCGATGGACACGGTGTGGATCAGCGGCACGCTCAGCACCGTGCGCACCGATTCGTACATGGGCACGTCGAGCTACCGCATCGACGCGGTGTCGGTGCTGCCCTACGAAGACAGCAGCACAAGGCGGTGAACCCCCCGGGGCGGCGGGACCTGGCCCGCATCACCTTCGGCGTGCTGTTCATCGGCGCGCTGCTGGTGGCGTCGCTGTGGGTGTTGCGCCCCTTCCTGGGCCCGACGATCTGGGCCACGATGGTGGTGGTGGCGACCTGGCCGCTGCTGCAGCGGCTGCAGCGCAGGCTGTGGGGCCGGCGCTGGCTGGCCGTGCTGGTGATGACGCTGGCGCTGCTGCTGCTGTTCGTGGTGCCGCTGCTGCTGGCCATCGGCACCATCGTCGCCAACGCCGAACAGATCGCCGGCTGGGTGCGTGCGCTGTCCGTCTGGCGTCTGCCCGATCAAGCTCCGGCCTGGCTGATGGCCCTGCCGGTGCTTGGCGGCATGGCCGCGGGCCTGTGGGAACAGGCCCAGGCCCTGGGCATGAACGACCTGCTGCCACGGCTGTCGCCCTATGCCGGCGGGCTGACGAGCTGGTTTGTCACCGAAGTCGGCGGCATCGGCGTGCTGATCTTCCAGTTCCTGCTCACCGTCACCATCGCCGCCGTGCTGTACGCCACCGGCGAACAGGCCGCCGACGTGGTGCGCCGCTTCGCCCACCGCCTGGGCGGCGAACGGGGCAACGGCGCCGTGGTGCTGGCGGGTGCCGCCATCCGCGGCGTGGCCCTGGGTGTGGGCGTGACGGCGCTGATCCAGGCCGTGTTGGGCGGCATCGGCCTGGGCATTGCCGGTGTGCCGCTGGCGGGATTGCTGACGGCGCTGATGTTCATGCTGTGCATCGCGCAGGTGGGCCCGCTGCCGGTGCTGCTGCCGGCCGCGGCCTGGGTGCTGTTCGGCGAAGACCGCACGGGCATGGGCATCTTCCTGTTCGTCTGGGGCATCGCCGTGGGCACGGTGGACAACTTCATCCGCCCGGTGCTGATCCGCGTCGGCGCCGACCTGCCGCTGCTGCTGATCTTTGCCGGCGTCATCGGCGGCCTGTTCGCTTTCGGTCTGGTCGGCATCTTCGTCGGCCCGGTGGTGCTGGCCGTGGCCTGGACGCTGCTGCTGGCCTGGATCGGCGACGGCGAGACGCCCATCTTGCCGGTGCCCACCGCGGTGCCGCATCCGATGCCGGTACCCATGCCGATGACGCCCATCGTGGCCACCGTGACGGCGATGACTTCGGTGGTGGACACCGGGTCAGTGGGCGGGGCCGGCGACGCCGCCGGGGCCGGCCAGCCTGGCGCTGCGCCGCCGCCAAACTTCGCGCCACCTCCGCCCCGTCTGCCAGATCGCTAGCCCAGGGCGGTCATGAGATGGCTCGCGCCCTGGCCGACGCCGGGGATGGACACCGTGTTGGCGTCCTTGGCGACGGAGTCCAGGTGGAAGAGGTTCTGGACCTGGGGCCGGTCCGCGGTAAGTTGACAATGCGATGCAGGGGTAGACCACCCTGAAAGTGCGATCTCCCTGGCTGCCCACA
The DNA here is from genome assembly GCA_038249905.1 of Burkholderiales bacterium. Classification (GTDB taxonomy): domain Bacteria; phylum Pseudomonadota; class Gammaproteobacteria; order Burkholderiales; family Burkholderiaceae_C; genus Rubrivivax. The sequence goes on along the minus strand of JBBSCX010000009.1, from coordinate 14,189 downwards.
TGAGCGAAATTCGTGCCCTGCTGCTGACCGACGTGGTCGACAGCACGAAGCTGTCCGAAGCCTTGGGCGACGCCGCCATGGCCGTGGTATGGGCGGCGCATGACCGGGTGGCGCGAGATCTGTTGCCGCAGTGGCGCGGGCGCGAGATCGACAAGACCGACGGCATGCTGCTGATGTTCGACAGCGCAGCCGATGCGGTGCATTACGCGTTTGCGTACCACGCGGGTCTGACACGGTTGCCGGTTCCGGTGCAGGCCCGAGCCGGGCTCCACGTCGGCCCTGTCGTGCTGCGCGAGAACCCGCCCGAGGACGTTGCCCGCGGCGCCAAGCCGCTGGAGGTCGACGGCCTGGCCAAGCCGACTGCCGCGCGGGTCATGTCGATCGGCAACGGCGGGCAGACGCTGCTGACGTCCGAGGCGCGGGCCGCCCTGGGCGAGACCACATGGCGCAACGAGTCGCACGGGCACTGGGTGCTCAAGGGTGTCGGCGAGCCGGTCGAGCTGTTCGAGGTCGGTACCGCGGACAGCCGGTTCTGTGCCCCGCAGGACGGCGACAAGGCCTATCGCGTGGTGCGCGTCGGGCAGAACTGGCTGCCGGTGAAGGAGATCCCCAACAACCTGCCGGCGCAGTACACCTCGTTCATCGGCCGCGAACGCGAGCGGGCAGAGCTGCGCGCCGTGCTGGCGAAGTCGCGGCTGGTGACCTTGCTCGGCATGGGGGGCCTGGGCAAGACGCGGCTGTCGCTGCAGGTGGCGACCGAACTGCTCGGGCAGTTTCCCGACGGGGTGTGGTTTCTCGACCTGGCGCCGATCCGCGACCCGGCACTGGTGGTCAGCGAAGCGGCGCAGGTGCTGGACGTGCGCGAAGAACCGGGCCGGCCACTGGTGCAGACGGTCTGCGCGCACCTGAAGTCGCTGCGCGTCCTGCTCGTCGTCGACAACTGCGAGCAGGTCGTGCGCGCCTGCGCCGATCTGGCCAGCGCCATCCTGAAAGCCGCACCGAACGTGCGCCTGATCACCTCCAGCCGCGAGGCCCTGCGCGTGCCCGGCGAGCAGGCCTACCCCATCCTGCCCCTGCCCGTGCCGGCGAAAGGCGACAGCATCGAGCGGCTGGCCGCCATGACCGCGGTACGGCTGTTCGTCGAGCGTGCACAGCAGCACAAGCCGTCGTTCGAACTGAACGCGCGCGAGGCCCCGGCGGTGGCCGAGCTGGTGGCGCGGCTCGAGGGCATTCCGCTGGCCCTGGAGCTCGCCGCGGCGCGCGTGCGCTCGCTGACCGTGGCCGACATCAACCTGCGACTCAAAGACCGCTACAAGCTGCTGACCACGGGCAGCCGCGTGCTGCAGGAACGCCAGCAGACGCTGCGCGCGCTGGTGGACTGGTCGTACGACATCCTCAGCGAGCCGGAGCAGCTGCTCTTGCAACGGCTGTCGGTGTTCCGCGGCGGCTTCGCGCTGGAGGCGTCCGAGCGGGTCTGCGGCGCCGACCCGATCGACAGCCTGGACGTGCTGGACCTGCTGGGCTCACTGGTCGAGAAGTCGCTCGTCATGCTCGACGAGCACAGCGAGGAGCCCCGCTACCGCATGCTCGACACGATCGTCGACTACGCGCGCGAAAAGCTGGAGCAGGCGGGCAGCGTCGCCGGGATCGCCGCGCGCCACTGCGAGCACTTCTTCGCGCTGGCCAAGAGCACGAACATGGGCCTGCTGGGGCACGAGCAGGCGATCTGGGTGCGCCGGATGGAGACCGAGCTCGACAACACCCGTGCGGCGCTGGCGCTGGCGCTGGCCGGCGGGGTCGACGCCTTCATCGCCGTGAAGATCGCGGTGGCGATGCAGGGCTTCTGGACGCTGCGTGGGTACTTGTCCGAGGGGCGCGCTGCGGTGCGCGCGGCGCTGGCGCTGGCCGACGTGCAGGCCTCGCCCATGGCCCAGGCCCATGCGCTGTATGTCGGCGCGGCACTGGCCGCCAGCCAGAGTGACTACGCCGAGGCCGAGCAGATGCTGGCCACCTGCCTGGCCCTGCGCCGCCAGCTCGGCAACGAGGCCGACATTGCGGCGACGCTGTCGACGCTGTCGCTCACCCGCTTCTGGCGTGGCGACACCGCCGGTGCCCGCGATGGCGAACAAGAAGCGCTGGCGCTTTTCCGTCGCTGCAGCCACCGCATCGGCGAGGCGGTGGCGCTGCTGCACCTGGGTCAGTACCTCGGCCGCATGGGAGACGAGGAAGCCGCGCGACTGCACCTGCAGCAGGGGCTGGCGCTGGCGCGCGAGATCAAGCACCAGGAGACCGAGGCAGGGTGCGAGCTGGTGCTCGGCCAGATCGCCTTCACGTGCGGCGAGAACGCGCCGGCAGCAAAGCACTTCTCGCGTTCGCTGGCGGTGTGCGAAGCTTCCGGCGACCGGCAAGGCGCCGCCAGTGCCCAGTGGTGGAAGGGCAAGCTGGCGCTGCAGGCGGGCGACCTGGAAGCAGCCCGGTCCCATCTGGCGACGGCCTTGCGGGCCTTTCAGGCTTCTGAGCAGCGGCTGGAGACGCTGCTGTGCCTGCGGGACCATGCCCAGTTGCTGAGTCGGCTCGGCGCGGGCGAGGCGGCAGTGACGGTTGCGGCGACTGCGAGTGCGGGACTGCAGCGCATCGGCGGGCAGCGCACCGCGAGAGCGGAGCAGCGGTGGCAGGATGAACTGGCCGCGCTGCATGCTGCCGTGGGCAATGTCGCGCGGTTCGAAACGGCCTGGAGCGAAGGGCAGGAAACCGAGCTCGACGCGGCTGTACGGCGCGCGCTGGAAGCGCCGAACTCGCCGCTCAGCGCCATCGCCTGAAACCCGCCGCGCCGCGCGGCGGGTGGTCTTCAGTGCGCGCGGGTGCGCCTTGCGCCGACGGCGCCAGCCAGGCCCAGCGCCAATGCCGCAAGCAGCAGCGAACCCGGCTCGGGGACGCCGAAGACTCTCTGGGTGACCTCGAGCCGTGTCGCCGCGATCACGTCGCCCTGGGCCGACGTGGGGTTGACCGAGAACTGGGTCGCCGTGATCGGCGCGGTGGCGGCGGTGAAGGAGTTGGGGTTGCCAGCGCAAGCACTGCCAAAGCCGCTGTCGTTCCGGTACCGCACCTGCGGATTCGCCCCAGGCAGCGCCAGCCTGAAGTCGTACTTGCAGCCGCGGTCGTAGGTCAGCGCGCTGCGCAACACGTTCGAGGGGGTCGCTGTTTGCAGGAACAGGATCTCGCCCTCGTCCCCGAGAACGAGCTGGGCGGCCAGCGATGCATTGAACGAGCCGGTGTTGAAGCGCAGCACGTCCAGGATCACGTTCGTGCTCAGGTCGTAGATGCCGACCTCGGCGGTCAGTATCTGGAAGGCCGCGACCACCGGCAGTACGTTGCCGTTGCACCCGAAGCTCACGCCCAGGAAGTTCACCATCGTCAGCGGCTGTGTCGGCGTGCTCGGCGTGCCGACGCCGCAGTTCTCAGCCACCTTCACGTTGACCGTCGCCGTCCAGCCGTAGTTGCCGAAGGCGGCTGGCAGCGCCGGGTCCCAACTGCCGGTGACGATCACGGCCGAGGCCGAGGGCGCCATCAGTGCCGCGGCCACACCGAACAAAGCGGCACCGGCGGTCATGCGAAGCTTCTTGATCAAGATCCAATCTCCATGTCAGTTTCTTGACAGAGGTCAAGCAAACTTCAAGCCACAGGGACCGCGGCCAGGCTCTGATCAAGGAGGAGCGAGGTGATCGGCTGCAGACCCGCGCACGCCGCTGTAAAAAATCTCGACGCTCCGGTGGCCGTGCGCTGTCACGCCGGACGCCACCTCCCCGGCCTGCGCCGCCCCGCTGAACACCTCGGCCTGCCAGCCGCAGTCCCGCGCCGCCTGCACATTCGGCGGGTGGTCGTCGAAGAACAGCAAGTCCCGCCCCGGCATGCCGAACTGCTGTTCGGCATGCGCAAAGATCGCCGGCTGGGGCTTGATCAACTGCACGTGCGACGAGTACACACCGCTCTCGAACAGGCGCATGAAGCCATGGCTGGACTCGAACTGCGCGGACTCGAACTGCGACGCGAACGGCAACGGCATGTTCGACAGGAAAAACAGGCGGTGGCCGGCCGCATGCCAACGCTCGATCAGCGCCACGGTCTCGGGCAGGGGCTGCAGTTCGGCCGCCGCGGCGTCGACGACGGCCTGCACCTCGGCCGGCGCCAGGCCGGTGCGCGTGGCGATGCGCGCCGCCAGGTCGGGCACGGTGACCGTGCCGCGGTCGAAGTCGGCCCAATCGCCGCTGTAATCGTGGAAGACGCAAGCGGCCCAGTGCGCCGCATCGGCCTCGCTGTGCACGTGCCGCGGCAATGCTGCACGCACGACGGCCAGGGGGCGCCAGCGGAAGACGACGCCGCCGAAGTCGAGGACGATGTTCATGACTGCAAGGGCCGCAAGCGCTGCAACAGCGACGCCGTCGACGCGTCCAGGCCGGCGGTGTCGCCGCTGTGCAGGCGCGGCAGCAGCGCGCCGGCCATGGCCTTGCCCAGTTCCACCCCCCATTGGTCGAAGCTGTTGATGCCCCACAGCGCACCGCTGGTCCACACGCGGTGTTCGTACAGCGCGATCAGCGCGCCCAGGCTGCTCGGCGTCAGTGCGTCCAGCAGCAGGGTGGTGCTGGGCCGGTTGCCTGGAAAACGCCGGTGCTGCGCCAGCACATCGGCGTCGATGCCCAGCGCGGCGGTCGGCGCGCGCTCGCTGCGGGCCTCGGCCGCCGTCTTGCCCTGCATCAGCGCCTGCGCCTGCGCCAGGCCGTTGGCCAGCAGCATGGCGTGCATCTCGGCCAGGCCATGCGCAGGGGTCTTCACCAGGATGAACTCCACCGGCACCACGTCCGTGCCCTGGTGCAGCATCTGGAAGTAGGCATGCTGGCCGTTGGTGCCAGGCTCGCCCCACACCACCGGGCTGGTGCTGAAGGGCAGGGCCCGGCCCAGCAGGTCGACACCCTTGCCGTTGCTTTCCATCTCCAGCTGCTGCAGGTAGGCCGGCAGCCGCGCCAGGCCCTGGTGGTAGGGCGCGACGCTGCGCGAGGCAAAGCCGTGAAATTTGCGGTACCAGACATCCAGCAGGCCCAGCAGCAGCGGCAGGTTCTGGGCCAGCGGCGCGCTGGCGAAGTGGCGGTCCATGGCATGCGCGCCGGCCAGCAGGGCGCGGAAGTTGTCGGCGCCGATGGCGATGGCGATCGGCAGGCCGATAGCGCTCCACAGCGAATAGCGCCCGCCCACCCAGTCCCAGAAGCCGAAGGTGGTGCGGATGCCGAAGTCGGCCGCCGCCTGCACGTTGGTGGTGGTGGCGACAAAGTGGCGCGCGATGTCGGTGCCGCCCTGCTGCACAAACCAGTCGCGCGCCGCTCGCGCATTGGCCATTGTTTCCTGCGTCGTGAAGGTCTTGCTGGCGACGATGAAGAGCGTGCGCCTGGCGTCCAGCCGCTTCAGCACGCGCGTGATGTCGTGGCCATCGACATTGCTGACGAAGTGCAGGCGCTGGCCCGGCAGCGCATAGGCGTCCAGCCCCAGCACCACCATCTGCGGGCCCAGGTCGCTGCCGCCGATGCCGATGTTGACGATGTCGGTGATGCCTGTGGCGCTGCCGGCTTCGGCCCGTACTTGCTCTGCAAACGCCAGCATCGCGTCCAGCACCGCATGCACTTCGGCATTGAAGGGCGCCACACCGGGGCCACCGACCAGGGGCGGGGCGCCAAGCGGCGCGCGCAAAGCGGTGTGCAGCACGGCGCGGCCTTCGGTGGTGTTGACCGGGTCGCCACGCAGCATGGCCGCGCGGCGCGGCTCCAGACCACATTCACGCGCCAAGTCCAGCAGGAAATGCAATGTGGCGGTGTCCCACAGGTTCTTCGACAGGTCGGCGAAGACTTCGGGCGCCTCGACGCCGAAGGCCGGCGCGCGGCCCGGGTCGCGGGCAAAGGCCTCACGCAGGTCCAGGTCGCGACCGTGGGCCTGGAAGTGGCCGGCCAACGCAGCCCAGGCGGCCGTGCGGTCGCAGCGCGGAAAGTCGGGTGCGGTGATGGGCATGGTGTGGGCGCGGGGTCGGTCGGGAGGGCACAAAGGATGGCAGACGGGGCGGGCGGGCCCACGGGCAGGGCAGGCAAGACGGCCAGACCACAGCGCATCAGGCCAGTTCCAGATTAGAACCCGCGGCCCGCATTCCACCCGCCGTCCACCCGCCACCGACCGCCACCGACCGCCACCGACCGCCACCAAGCAGGCCCATGCATCATGGCTGTCCGTCCGGCGCCGGCTGCGCCGCGCGCGCACCGACGCTGCCCACGCTCGCGCTCGCGCTCACACTCACACTCAAGCCTTGCGCATCGCCACGCATCGCCACGCATTGCCACGCACCGCCCGATGCTCGCCCTCGCTGCACCGTTTTCCATCGCCCCGACCGGTGGCGGGCGGCCGGGTTCGTTGGCGCGCTGCCTGTTGCTGGCCCTGCTGCTGCACATCTGGGCGCTGCTGATGCTGGGCAACGCACCCGGTGGCCGCGCCGTGCCGGGCTGGGGCGTGGGTGGGTCGCTCGACATCCGACTGGGCCTCCCAGACGGCAACCTGCCCGACCGCGCTGCGGCCGATCTGCCGCCCCCCGCCGGCCCGCCAGGCACGGCCAACACGCCCCGCCAGGGCGGCGTGGTGCGCCCGGAGGCAGCGCCGCCCGCCGCCGACCCCACCCCCGGCAGCGCCCGCACGGGCGACTGGCGCGACACTGCTGCAGAGCAACTGCGCGGGCCGGACGCCAGCCCGCTGCCGGCAGCGCCCGCTCTGCGCCTGATGCGCCCGGCCCCGCCCGGCGCGCCGACCCCATTCTTTGCGCCGCAGCTTGCGTTGGACGCCGTCGCACCGCCACCGCCGGCACTTTCTGAGCTGCCAAGCCCGCAGCAGGTTGCGCCCGCTCCGGTGCTGGGCACCCTGCCGAAAGCGGTGCCCCGCGTGTCTACGGCGGTCGCCCCCGAGATGCCCGCACTGGCCGCACTGCCGGCGCTGCCGGCCTTGCCCTCGGTCACGCCCGCAGCCGCGTTGCCAATCGCTCTGGCGGCCCCGACCACCGCGCCTCTGGCCCCGCCACCGCTGGTGCCTGCGCCGGTGGAGCCCATGCCGCCTCCGGCCATGGCCCCGGCCCCACCGCTTGCGCCGGCTGTGGCTCCACCACGTGCGCCGACTGCGGAGTCAGCGCCGGCCACCGTGGGGGCACCCGTTACGCAGACCACCACAGCCAGCGCCGCCCCGCCGGGCGAAATCCCGCGCCTGTCCAGTTCGGCGCCACCCGGCGCCACTGCCGGCGCCCCCGACGCCGGCGCCCTGCAGGGCCAGGACGTGGCCACGCCGCCATCGGCTGCAGCCAACCCGCCGCGGCTGAACCTGGACTTGCCGCGGCTGCGCGGCGGCCCCTTGTCGCGTCAGGCCCTGCCCGGCGTGCTGCCGCTGCTGCCGCGCCCGCCGGAGTTGCAGACGCAACTGGAAAAGGACATCGAGAAGGCCGCCCGCGCCGACTGCCGCAGCGCCCACAGCGGCGCTGGCGTGCTGGCGGTGGTGCCTCTGGTCAAGGACGCCCTGACGGGCAAAGGCTGTCGCTGGTGAACCCCCGCCCGCCGGGCGCGGCATCGCTGTTGGCGACGGCGTTCAGCCCCGACGTCCGCCGGCCGCCACGACCGCCGATGCGGCCGATGCCGCCGCTGCCGGAAAACCCGGTGCCGAATCCAGCCCCTGCATCGCCTGGCGCGCCTGCGTGGCCAGCCATTGCGCGCCCAGAGTGTCGAAGGTGGTGGCGGCCGTCTGCAAGGCTGCGCCCGGGTCGCTGACCTGGCGCCAGGTGCCCAGCAGCAAGCGCGCGCGGGCGGCCTCGAAGTCCATGCCCATGGCTGCGGCAATCGTCAACGCACGCTGGGCGTGCATCCGCGCCTCTTCGGCGTCGCCGCCGATGTGCTGCAGCCGCGCCTGCAGCAGGGCCACGCGCGGGCGCACGCAGCCGAACACCCGCGCCAACCGCGCCAGCGACTTGTGCCCGCGACGCGCCTGCGCCAGCCAATCGGCCCGCGCCGGGTGTGAAGGCTGGCTGCGCGCCAGGTCGATCAATACCTCGGTGGCGTCGGCCGCGTACTGGACCCAGAAGTAGCCGGTCGGAGACTGGCGCGCGATCGTGTCCAGCACCTCGCGCGCGGCGGCGGCGGCCTCGTCGGCGCGGCCCTGGCGCGCGCGCACCACGGCCGTGGCGTGCAGTTTGTCCATCTTGCTGCTGCCGTCGCTGGGGGCAGTGGCAATGGCCAGGGCGCGCGTCAATACCTCGGCCGCGGCCTCGGTGCGTTCGCGCGCCAGCAGGGTCTCGGCCTGGTCGAGGAGGCCCCAGCAGGTGAGCTGCAGGTTGCCCTTGCGCTGCGCCAGTGCCAGCTGATGCTCCCAGGCGTCCTGGGCGCGCAAATAGTCGCCCGACATCATCAGCGCCGTGCTGCGCACGACCCAGACTTCCGTCTCCAGGTTGTAGTCGCCCACCTGCTGCACACGCTGCAGGGCCTCGGTGGTGGCCTGCACCGCCTGGGCCCAGCGGCCGGCCTGGGCCTGCATCAGGGCGACGATGTTCCAGACATAGGCCGCAGCCGTGACCTGGCCTTCCTGCTCGGCCATCTCGATGGCCCTTTCGCCATACCAGCGCGCCCACTTCGGCCGGCCCATGAAGCCGCACAGCGTGCCCATGTTGGCCAGGTTGCGCGCCAGCGCCGGCGACGGCCCGGCGCGTTCGCCGGCATTGACGCCGCGCAGCGTGACGTACACCAGCGCGCTGGCAGCTTCGCCGTCGAGGTAGTAGATCTGGCCCAGCGTGCGGTAGTCCTCGGCCACCTCATCCAGCGCCTCGCGCCGCGCCGCGTCGCGGCCCAGCAAACGCTGCGGCCAGCGCCGGTGCCCGGCCTGCTGCGCGGCTGCCGCAAGCAGTCCCGCCAGCCGCCCCGGCGCCGTCTGCGGCACGTGGCGGTCGAGCATGGCGACTGCCGCCTCGATGCATTGGCGGCTGCGCGGCAGGTCGCCCAGGAAGTAGTGCGCCGTCCCCAGGCCGCGTTCCCACATCGCCTGGCGCCGCAGGTCCACCCGTACCGCGCCGGTGAAGTGCAATTGCCGGGCCTGCGTGAAGATGCGCAGGGCGTCGGCAAAGGCACCCTGGCGCAGGGCCTGCTGGCCGGCCAGGTCGAGGTAATGCACGGTCCTGTCCGGCACCTTGGCATGCGACCAATGGTGGGCCAGCAGCGCGCTGTCGGCGGTGCTGTGGGCCGTGCCGTCGCAATTGGATTCGAGCCACTGCGCCACCGCGCGATGCACCGGCTGGCGCTGCGACTCGGGCATCAGCCCATAAGCCACTTCGCGCGTGATGGCGTGCTTGAAATGAAAGCCGCCACCTTCCTCGGACACGGTCAGGTTGGCCGCACTCAGCGCCTGCAGGTGGGTCGGCAGATCGGCGGGGTTGAGTTCTGGCGGCAATGTGGCGGCCACCGCGCCCAGGCTGAAGTTCAGGCCGACGACAGCCGCCACCTTCAGGCACAGATACTGCGCCGGGCTCAGGCGGTCGATGCGGCTCAGGATCACGCCCTCGACCGAACTGGGCAGCGCACCGGTGTCCGCATTCATCAGCTGGCAGCGGTCATCGGCCACTTGCAGCGCGCCCGACTCCAGCAGGTTCTGCACCAGCTCTTCGCAAAAGAAGGGATGGCCCTCGGCACGCCCCTGCACCAGCTGCAGCACGCTGTCGGGCACGGTGGGCACGCCCAGGCGCTCGGCGATCAGCTGCGCGATGGCGCGTGGCGGCAGCAGGTCGAGGTTGCAGGTCTGCGCCCGCGGCGCGGCGCTCAGGCGTGCCAGCGCCTGCGCCGCCTCGGCGCTGCCCGGCGGGCGCGTGGCGACCACCAGGGCCAGACCGGGCACGCCAGCGGCCAGGTCGTTCAGCACCGCCCAGCTGCCGCTGTCCAGCCAATGGGCGTCTTCCACCAGCAGCAACAGTGGCTCTTGCGCGGCCGCCATCTGCAACACCGCCACCGCCAGCTGTCGCGTGTTCTCGGCGCGTGCGCCGCCGCTCAGTTCGGCCGTCAGGCGGCTGTCGGCCAGCGGCAGGCCCAGCAGGTCACCCAGCAGCGGCGAAAGCCGTTCCCATTGCGGCAGGTGCTGCATCAGCGCGGCCACCCGCGAGGCCACGCGGGCAGCGACCTCGGCCGCGGTCGGCGCTGCGCCTCCACCCTCACTACCACCGGCACCACCACCGGCACCACCACCGGCAGCGTCCAGGCGCAGCAAGGCGCGGAACACCGGTCGCCAGGCGAAATAGCCGGTGCGCGACTCGATGGCGCCGCCCGCGCCCTGCAGCACGCGCAGACCCAGGCCGCGGGCCCGTTCTCGCAACTCGGCCAGCAAGATGGACTTGCCCAGCCCGGCTTCGCCGATGACGACGATCAGGCCGCCCTGGCGGCGCGCTTTCAGGTCCTGCGCCAACTCGAACAACTTGCGGCGTTCATCCTCGCGCCCCACCGGTGTGCGCAGCGCGGCCGCGGGGGTATCGCGGGCCGCGCCCGGGCACCAGGCGCGCACGGGTTCGGCGAAGCCCTTCACCGTCAACGCCGGCAGGGCTTGCAGCTCGAAAGCCCCGCGCAAGGCCAGTGCCGTGCTGTGGTCGCACACCACCTGCGACCCGGCGGCGTGCATCAGCCGCGCCGCCAGGTTGATGACGGCGCCGCGCACCAGGTATTCACGCCGCTGGTCGCTGCCGAAGGCGCCGCAGAAAGCGCGGCCGCTGGCGATGCCGATGCCGCGCGCCAGTCCTCGTGCGGCCAGTGCCTGGGCCAGCGCATGGGCCGCCAGTACGGCGCGGCGCGGGTCGTCTGAATGCGCCCGCGGAGGCAGTCCGAACACAGCCAGCACCATCACGCCCTTGTCGTCGACATCGACGCGCAGGGTGCCCTCGAAACGTGCGATCACCTGCTGGAACTCCACCACGCTGTCGTGCAGCAGCGCCAGCGCCTGCGCGTCGCCACCCACCAGGGCCGGCAGGTCGGCCAGCAGCACGGTCAACGGGCGGAACTCGGCCAGCCAGGCCTCGGACCCGGTCTCTCGCGCCAGCACCGCGGGCGGCACATGCGGGCGCAGCAGCGGCGCCAGTTCGGCGGCCTGCATGTCGGCCAAGCCGGCGACGGTGCGGCGCTGCGGTGTGCCCTGCAAGGACCGTGGCAAGGCATGCAGTGCCACCATGCCGTCGGCCAAGGCGTCGCCATTGCAGCGGCCGCTCAGGCGCGCCCAGGCGTCGGCCGCCACGGTGACGGCGCCAGGCGGGCAGATGCTTTCGGCCGCGGCGGCGGCATCCATCGCCGGGCCGGAGGCGATGACTTCCCAACGCCCGCCCACACCGCCGACCAGGGCCACGTCCAGCGTGCCGGCTGCGATGCCGATGCGGGTGCGGAAGCGATAACCGCGGCCGGCGTCACGGTCGTGCAGCCGCGTCTGCACACATTGCGCGGCATGCACGGCGCGCAGCAGGCTGGCGTCGAGCGCGGCTGCAGCAGCCGCTTGCGCTGCAGGCCCGTCGTCGGCGTCAGCGGGTCCGACATCGGCCGTGGCCGCCGCCATGGCCACCGGCCAGGTGCACAAGAAGGCGTCGCCGGCGATGCACAGCACGTCGCCGCCATGGGCCAGCACCTCGTCGCAGAGTTCGATGAAGTACTGGTTCAGCACGCCTGTCAGCGCTTCCAGGCCGTCGCGGCCGGCGAGTGAATAACCTTCAACCAGGGCGGTGAAGCCCTGGATGTCGCTGAGCATCACCACCGCCGGGCCGCGCGTCAGCTCTGGCCCCGCCATCGCTGGCGCGCGCGCCAGGCGTTCGAGCAGGCAGTGCGGCAGGTAGCTGGCGAGCGTGAGTGAGGACGTGGGGGCGAACGTGGTCATGGCAGCAATGCCCGATTCTGTGTGCCCGGCGGCCCGGTTTTTGTGGCATTTCGATACATGGGGTTGTGCCGCGCCGACGTGGCGCGAAGAATCCGCCGCGATCGGGTGCAGGCATGGCCGCGCACAGGGTCAAGACGGGTTCAACACAAGGTCAAGGGCAACGGAGACGGGCGATGGCGCATGGCGGACACCTGGGCAGGCAATTCGACACTGCGGTCGCGACCGCCACGACACCCTCCGACGATGTGCCGCCACCGCGGCCGGTCGTGCCACCTGTCAGCTGGGACCGCGGCGACCCGGCGCTGGAAGACCAGGTGCAAGCCGGCCTGAACCTGTTCCTGAAATTGCGCAACCCGGCACAGATGCCGGCGCTGCTGGCCGCCATTCAGGCCCACCTGCCTGCTGTGCACGACGCGCTGGAGAACCTGCGCTATGTGCACTTCGCGCGCTTTCTGCCGACGCAGGATTTCGGCACCTTGATCGTGATCACCTCTTTCGACGGCGACCTGAAGTCGTACCTGATGGACTTCGTCGCCACGATGGGCGACATCTTCAACGCCATCCTCGAATTCATCGACGGTGCGCCGCGCCTGCCGGTGCAGCAGTACCCGCAGGACTTCGTCGCCTTCGTCACCGCCAACGACATGGCCTGGGTGCAGCCCTGGTCGGCTTACCGTCAGTCCACCGTCATCGAACTGCAGGGCGCGCGCCGGCCCCTGCCGCCTGCGGTGCCCGACGCGCCTGCGCTGCCGCTGGACCTGGACGACATCCAGGGCAACATCCTGCGCGGCTACCGCGTGCAGTTTGCGCGCCACTTCGTGCTGGCGGTGGGGCCGGGCAGCCAGGATGGCGCCGGGGCACGCGCTTTCGTTGCTGGGCTTGTCAGCGGCGACAGCGTCGCCAGCCCGCAGCTGACGACCGCGGCGCACTGGAGCGAGCGGCCGAAGTCGATGCTGAACCTCGGCTTGACCAATGACGGCCTGGCCGCGCTGGGCCTGCCGGCAGCGACGCTGGCGCTGTTCCCCGAGGCCTTTCGCCAGGGCGCGGCCGCGCGCGCGGCGGCCATCGGCGATGTCGATGGGTCTGCCCCCGCGCACTGGCGCATGGGGCAGCCCGGCGTGGCCGCGCACCTGGTGCTGTCGCTACATAGCGATGAAGCCACGCGCGCGCACCTGGACGCCGAGACCGCCCGCCTGCGCGTGCTGTTCGGTGCCCACGGCCTGCGCGAGCAGTTCTGCCACGACGCCACCGCCCTGCCCGGCGGCAAGGTGCACTTCGGCTATCGCGACAGCATCGGGCAGCCGCGCATTGCGGGTGTGCCGTCCAAACGCGCGTCCGATCATCAGCCGGCGGCCGGTGGCGGTGAATTTCTGCTCGGCCGCGGCTATGTCAACCAGTACGGCGGCAATTTTGCGGGCGACCTGCCCGCGGCGCTGGCCGACAACGGCAGCTACGCCGCGCTGCGCCTGCTGGCGCAGGACGTGGTCGGCTTCGAGGCCACCATCGAAAGCGCAGCCGCGCTGGCCAACATGGACAAGGAACTGGTGGCCGCCAAGATGATGGGCCGCTGGCGCGATGGATCGCCGCTGACGCTGGCGCCCGAGGGCCCTTTGCCGGGCATCGCGGGCATGCCCGACAGCCGCATCAATGCTTTCGATTACGCGCCCAACCAGGCCCGTCCCGACACCTTCGACGACCGGCTCGGCCTGCGCTGCCCCATCGGGTCGCACATCCGGCGCCTGAACCCGCGCGGCGCACTCGTCACCGGCAAGCCGCACAGCCGCCGCATCATCCGCCGCGGCATGCCTTACGGCCCGGCCTGGACCGCAGGCCAACCGGACGACGGCATCGAACGCGGGCTGCTGGGCCTGTTCATCTGCGGCGACCTGGAGATGCAGTTCGAGTTTCTGGTCGCCACCTGGGCCAACGACGACATCGCCACGGCCGGCCTGCGTGGCACGCAGGACCCGCTGATCGGCGCGCAGTCGGCGGCCAGCGGCGGGCGCTTCGACATCCCCACCGACGACGGCCGCAACCCCGTGCGCGTCACCGTGCCACGGCTGGTGCACACCCGCGGCAGCCTGTACCTGTTTCTGCCCGGCATCGGCGCGTTGAAGATGCTGGCGGGGCTGAATGACGATGGCGCAGCATCGGCGTCCGCATCGACATCGGCATCGACATCGGCATCGGCATCGACAGCGCCATCGACATCCGCAGCGGCACCTGCAGGCCCTGCACCGGGCGCG